>CAYYUQ010000010.1:0-24698 GCA_964474945.1 uncultured Halopseudomonas sp.
TGAAAAGCAACTTAATTTCTAAAGAACTGGTTCAGATGAGGTTGACACGTTCCGGCCCTACCTCGCGCATTCAGGCATATGCGGTAATATTCTGGAGGGAATTGAAGGCTGTCCGGTGCCTTGGAGGAGAGTGTCTGCATTCCCTGCGTGGCATTGACCATAATGCAGGCATCTGGCCATTTCAATGGGATTAGAAAAACTCCGCGTAAACCCTCGCCCAATCGGGCGGGGATACAAGCGGGAACCGCGCAGCGGTTCTATTCTCGTGTAGCCTGACTCTGCACATACTCTCTCAGTGTTTCGATAGTTGCCCCGCCTGCACTACAGGCAAAGTAGGAACGTGACCAGAGCGCTGCGCTTTTGCTTTGTCGGGGTATGTGGGTATTGAGTATGCGTATCCGGCGTGATGAAACCGATTTCAGGTTGTTCACCATAACGCTGATCGCCAGTTTCGGCGGATAGGCTATCAGCAGGTGAACGTGATCCGCTTCACCGTCCATTTCCAGCAGGCCACACTCCAACTTCTCGCAAGCAGACTCAAACGCTTCACGTAGTTGCTCAATCATATAGCCGTCGAACAGTTTTCGCCGGTACTTGGTGGTAAAGACCAGATGCACAACCAGCTTGGTGACGCTGTGGCGTTTTCGGAGGTAATCTGAAAGCAACTCTTTGTTATGCGCACTCACTTGAAATATGACCTTACTGGCTTATAATAACTGAATCATATCAATGAGCGCTGAAATGTTAAAGGCCACGAAAGTACGCATCTACCCGACACATGAACAGGCGGAATTTCTCAACCGCCAGTTCGGTGCTACGCGGTTTGTGTACAACAAGGCGCTGCATATCATCAGCTCACAGTACAAACGCCACGGCCTGAAGCTCAAGGCCAAGAAAGACCTTAAGCCGCTGTTGGCGGTGGCGAAAAAGTCCCGCAAGTATAACTGGCTCAAGGATTTTGATTCGATTGCACTCCAGCAAGCGTGCATCAACCTCGATAAAGCCTTCCAGAACTTTTTTGACCCGAAGCTCCCCGCCCGTTACCCCAAGTTCAAGCGCAAGCACGGCAAACAATCCAGCTACCACTGCATGAGTGTGAGTGCTGGCGAAAACTGGATCAAAGTGCCGAAGATGAAACCGATTAAGGCGCGGGTTCACCGTGAGCTGGACGGAAAGCTCAAGAGCATAACTCTGTCGCGCACGGTAACAGGGAAATACTATGCCTCGCTGTTGGTCGAAGACGGCTTGGAAACACCTGCCCCATTGCACACCGTTGATACCGTGCTGGGCGTTGATATGGGGCTAACTCATCTTGCTATCGACTCCGAAGGAAACAAGACGGCGAATCCCCGTTTCCTGAAACGCGCCCAATCTAACTTGCGACGCAAGCAAAAGGCCCTGTCTCGATGTCAGAAAGGCAGTAAGGGCCGTGCACAAGCTCGTCTTAAACTTGCCAAGGCACATGAGCGCCTTGCGAATACCCGTGCTGATTTCCAGCACAACCTGTCCCGACAACTCATTGACGAAAACCAAGCGGTGGTTGTCGAGACGTTGAAAGTGAAAAACCTGCTGAAGAACCGGAAATTGGCGAAGCACATCGCAGACGCAAGCTGGTTCAGCCTGATTAAGAAACTGGAATACAAGGCGAAGGAGCAAGGCAAACATCTGGTCAAAATCGACCAATGGTTCGCCAGCTCCAAGACCTGCGCGGGCTGTGGGCACAAGGTAGACACCCTGCCGTTGTCGGTGCGTAACTGGTCGTGCCTTGCTTGTACAGTAGAGCTTGATCGCGACGTAAACGCCGCGATCAATATCCGCCAGCAGGGTGTTATCAAACTACGGGCCGAAGGACTGTCGGTTCCTGCCAATGGAGGCTTGCGTAAATCCGGCCACGCGCCGGTTGCTGCCTGAGAAGTTGGAAGTCTCGCCCGTCAGGGCGGGGAGCAGTCACTAGATTATTTCAGGTCTGTTAAAATATGCACTTTTGCTCAGCGGACTTTTGATGAATATTGAACAACGCACACAGGCTTTTCTCTCCATGCTGCGCCACTGTCAGGTATTGGGCATGACGGTAGAGCAGGCGAATGAGAATGGCTTGATCATCAAGCTGCCTTACAGTGAACTGATTGTTGGCAATCCCACCACCGGCGTGGTGCATGGTGGTGCCATCACCACACTGATGGATACCTGCTGCGGCATCTCCACCGTGTGCTATCTGGAAGAGTTTGAAATCTGTCCGACACTGGATCTGCGCATCGATTACATGCACCCTGCTGAGCCGGGTAAACCTATCTATGGGTTCGCCGTGTGTTATAGGGTCACGCCCACGGTCATCTTCACCCGTGGCGTCGCCTATCAGGACGATCGCGACATGCCTCTGGCCCACGTGGTGGGTGCCTTCATGCGCATGGGCAGTGCCCAGGCCAGCGGCCTATCACTGCCTGGGCTGGGAGGTGAGGCATGAGCGAGATTGAACAACTGGTACATCAGGCGCATCAGACGGGCGATTATCTGCCGCTGATTGAACAGATTCCGTACGCGCGGATGCTGGGCATGCGCGTGATGCGACTCGGTGAGGAAATGATCTTTCACCTGCCGATGAACAAGGACAATATCGGTAACCCGATTCTGCCGGCGCTGCACGGCGGGGTGCTGGCTGGCTTCATGGAACTGGGTGCCATGCTGCAATTGATGGTCAGCACGAACAGCCCTACCTTCCCCAAGATCATCGATTTTTCTGTGGATTATCTGCGTGCCGGGCTGTCCCGGGACACCTACGCCACCTGTCAGGTATGGCGTCAGGGCCGGCGAGTCGGTAACGTAGCCGTAACCGCCTGGCAGACTCGCTCCGAAGAGCCGGTAGCCACAGCGCGGGCGCATTTCAAATTGGACTGAAGTACATCTACCGCTGCGGGCAGGATATAGTCGGACATGGAAGCCTTATTGATACTGGGTGGTGTTGTGGTACTGGTATTGGGCTGGCTCTGGCTGGTAGCGAGTGCCATGCGCCGCTCGGTTGGCAGAATGCTGTTGGCGCTGTTTTTCGGGCCGTTCACTTTGCTGTTGCGGGGCCTTGGCTATCCGTTGGGGCCGCGACTGCTCATGCTGCTCGGCTTGGCAGGCATTGTCGGTGGCGGCATCGGGTTGCATTACCAACATCCTGATCGCCTGCAGCACCTGTTGGCCGGTAGCTGGCTGATGGAACCCGCCGCCCGGAGCGACCTGCGCGGCACCATCATGGGCCAGCCATTCAATCCCAATCGTATCGTCTGGCGTGGTGATGATTTGGTTTTCGAGGAAGGTATCGACGATCGCGTCCGCCGCTCGCTGACCATTCGTTTCGGTAGTGCCAGGGAATTGCTGCTGGCCCCTTCGATCGAGCGCCTCCCTGCAGATGAGGGTGTATGGCCGGAGCTGATTCTGCGCTGGCACACGGGTGCGCTGTCCGATCCGGGCCTGCGGCGCGTGACCGGTGATTACAGCCTGAGCATGGATTTCACCCCGGTGGCTGGTAGCCAGGTTGAAGGGCGCATTCATCTGCATCTGCCGACCATTCACAGCACCTGGCTGACCGGTCGGGTTCACCTGGCCTCGGCACCGGAATGGATGCAGGAACGGGATCAAACCCAGCGACTGGTGTTACAGGCTCGCCAGACTGACGAAGAGACCGGCGTCGACAACCAGACTGCCAAAGCTGAAGCGGCACCCTGGCGCGAGCTCAGCCTGCTGGCCGTCGTCGATGAGCCAGAGTTATTCACCGGTGCTGCTGTGCGCCTGACCACCTGGACAGGCCGTGTCCATGAAGGCACCTTCAAGCAGCTCAGCCCGGAAAAACGTCTGGTACTCTCGCTGCCCAAGGGGCCCAATCAGATTGAACTGCACTTTCACCCGCTGGATGTGCGTTTGATCGAAGAAGCCACCAGACGCCGCTGAAGCCGCTTTTCTCCTCGGTTGGAGCGGCGCCCTGCCGCGACGCTGGCCGTCAGGCCAGCCAGCCCGGCTCGCCTGCACTTGATTGTCGCGTGTGCCTCCCCTTGAAATCGATCACCAACAGCCCCATCAACAGAACATCCGTCCAGCAGCAGCGGACGCCTGTTTTCTGTAAAGAATGGAGAAACTGTAAACATGACCGTGGAAGCCCAGAAGGAAACGCTTGGATTTCAGACTGAAGTAAAACAACTGCTGCATCTGATGATCCACTCAATGTACTCGAACAAGGAGATCTTTCTCCGCGAGTTGATTTCCAACGCCTCGGATGCCTCGGACAAACTGCGTTTCGAAGCCATCGCCAAGCCAGAGTTGCTGGAAAGCGACCCCAATCTGCGTATCCGGATCAGCTCTGACGAGCAGGCCAACACCCTGACCATCGAAGACAACGGCATCGGCATGTCCCGTGACGAAGTCATCAGCCACCTGGGTACCATCGCCAAATCCGGTACCGCCAGCTTCATGCAACAGCTGTCGGGCGACCAGAAAAAAGACGCACAGTTGATTGGTCAGTTCGGTGTGGGCTTCTACAGCGCCTTTATCGTGGCCGACAAGGTTGAGGTCTTCACCCGTCGTGCCGGCTTGAATGCCAACGAAGGTGTGCGTTGGGAATCAGCAGGTGAGGGCGACTTCACCATCGAGAATATCGACAAGCCCGAGCGCGGCACCCGCATTGTTCTGCACCTGAAAGCAGGCGAGAGTGAATTTGCCGATGGCTGGCGTCTGCGTAACGTCATCAAGAAATACTCCGACCACATCTCACTGCCGATTGAACTGCCCAAGCAGCACATGGGTGATGAGGTGGACAAACCGACCGAGATCGAGTGGGAAAGCGTCAACCGCGCCAGCGCGCTGTGGACCCGCCCGCGTACCGAGGTCAAGGACGAGGAATATCAGGAGTTCTACAAGCACGTCTCCCACGACTTCGAGAACCCGCTGAGCTGGAGTCACAACAAGGTTGAAGGCAAGCTGGAATACACCAGCCTGCTGTACGTGCCTGGCCGTGCGCCCTTTGATCTGTATCAGCGTGAAGCACCCCGAGGGCTGAAGCTCTATGTTCAGCGCGTGTTCATCATGGATGACGCCGAGCAATTCCTGCCGTTGTACCTGCGCTTCGTCAAGGGTGTCGTTGACTCCAACGACCTGTCGCTGAACGTCTCCCGTGAGATCCTGCAGAAGGATCCGGCGATCGACAGCATGAAGTCCGCGCTGACCAAGCGTGTACTCGACATGCTGGAAAAACTGGCCAAGAATGATGCTGAACAGTACGCCACTTTCTGGAAAGCCTTCGGCAGTGTGATGAAGGAAGGCCCGGCGGAAGACTATTCCAACCGCGAGAAAATCGCCGGCCTGTTGCGCTTCGCCTCCACCGCGCAGAACGACGATAGCGAAGTGGTCAGCCTCGACGCCTACATCGAGCGCATGCAGGAAGGTCAGGACAAGATCTACTACCTTACCGGCGAGCGCTACAACCAGGTCAAGAACAGCCCGCACCTGGAAATCTTCCGCAAGAAAGGCATTGAAGTACTGCTGCTGACCGACCGCATCGACGAGTGGCTGATGAGCCACCTGAACGAGTACAAGGGCAAGGAGTTTGTCGACGTAGCCCGCGGCGATCTGGATCTGGGCAAGCTTGAAGGGGAAGAAGACAAGCAGGCTCAGGAAGAAGTGGCCAAGGCCAAGGCTGATCTGGTCGAGCGCGTGAAGAAAGTGCTGGATGGCAGCGTCGACGACGTCAAGGTTTCCCACCGTCTGACCGACTCACCCGCGGTGCTGGTGGTGACCGAGGATGGCATGGGGCTGCAGATGCGCAAGATCCTCGAAGCCACTGGTCAGACGGCGCCGGAAAGCAAGCCGATCCTTGAAATCAACCCGGCCCACCCGCTGCTGGAGAAGCTGGATCAGGAACAGGACGAAGATCGCTTTGCCGACCTCACGCATATCCTCTTCGACCAGGCTGCGCTGGCCGCTGGTGAAGCGCTGCAGGATCCAGGCAGCTATGTCCGCCGCCTGAATGCGCTGTTGGTGGAATTGAGCAAGTAACAGCAATGCACAACAACGCCCGGCCCGGATCACCGCGCCGGGCGTTGTCGTTTCTGGATTCCCGCGTTCGCGGGAATGACGAGGGGGAGGCAGCAGCGTAAGCGGCCCTGTGGTACCCCGTGATCCTCGAAAAACCACCCCGTCCTCCTCGCGAAACCACACCGTCGCCTTCGCGAAACCACCCCGTCATCCTCGCGAAAGCGGGGATCCATAATCTCGCAGAAATAGCTCGGAGCAATGGTTACAGCCCTTCCCGCCCACCCATCGCGAGGCGCGACTCCCACCGGGGGGCTCTCAAACCACACCGTCCTCCTCGCGAAACCACACCGTCGCCCTCGCGAAACCATCCCGTCATCCTCGAAAACCACCCCCGTCATCCTCGCGAAAGCGGGGATCCATGATCTCGCAGAAATAGCTCGGAGCAATGGTTAAGGCTCTTCCCGCTCACCCGGCGGTACGAAGCCTTCCGGGGCTTTGCCCTTCAGGTGCCAGGCGAAGGCGATGGTCTCGGCAATGGTACGGTACAGGGCCTCGGGGATCTGATCGCCCAGTTCCATGCGGGTGAGCATGCTGGCCAGGTCGGCATTTTCATAGATTGGCACTTCGTACTCCAGTGCCAATTGAATTATCTGTTCCGCCAGCTCTCCTTCGCCCTTGGCCGTGATGCTGGGAGCTTCGGGGCCGCCTTCGTAGAGCAGGGCAATAGCTTCGCGTGGTTTGTTCATCAGGTTACCTCATCAATCCAGCGTTGCTGAACAGCCTGCTGCGGCTCCGGGGGGCTGCCGTGGTGGCAGCTGAGCTCGCCGACATCGAGCCCGCGGGTCAGCAGGCGGTCGCGTAGCTGGCCCAGTTCGTTGTTAACCAGTTGCAGTGTGCTCGACTGTTCGGCCCAGAATTCGCTGCTGACGCGGCCCTTGTACAGCCGGGCAATGGCTTGCAGCGGGCCCAGATGATCAAGATTGAAAGCCAGGCGAATTTCCCATTGCGGTTGCTGCTCGGCGTCGCGCTTATCCGGCGTTGATTGATCCCGCTGGATGCGCATTTGCACCTGGGTAAAGTGCTGCCCATCGCGCAGCGGAAGATCCAGCTGCCAGACAGTCTGGCTACTGCCGTCAGCAAATGTCTGAGTCTGTCCCATGCTCTGAAACTGGTGGTGCTGTATGCGTGACAGCAGCGCCGCCGTCAGGCGCAGCAGGCTGCCCAGATCCGAGGTTTCGTTAAGGGCCTGCACCGCGCGGGACGGCAAGGGGAACAGCCCCGGTTTGACCTGCATTGCCTGTTGCCAGGGGCCGGGTGGCAAGGCCAGAGCTTTGCTGGCCTCCGGCGGCAGGTGTTGCTGCAAGGTAATCAGCAGGGTAATCAAGCTGGCCTTGAAATCAGCCCCGGGCAACGGCTCGGTACCGGGTGGCGTCGCCAGGCTTGCAAGCAGGGGCAGCAGGCGGGTCAGTGGTGGCAGCGAGTTCTGCTGGGTCGGTGCAGCGGCCTCGCCGGTTGGCTGGCTGCCCTGAGCTGAGGGCGTTGCGCCCAAGGCCTGTTGTAACTGTTGCAGGCTGGCTTCCAGGAATATACCGCTCTGGCGAATGGCCTGGGCAATGCCGGAGGTGCTGCTCAGGTGTTCGGGTGTGGCGACGTGGGCCAGTACCTGGCGCATGCTGGTTTGCAGCAGCGGCGGTAGCTCCGGCAAGGTCGCCAGCTTATCCAGCATGCGTAGCATGGGTTCAGCGGGCGCCTGATGCTGCAGACTGGCGCGCATCCCCTGCAATAGATCCAACTGGTGAAGCTGCTGATGGGCACTGGTGACGCGCAAGGCTCCGCTATTCTCGACCACGCCGGTAAGCAGGCTGCCGGGTGTGGCGGGGCGGCTGCTTTCGAGACTGAGCACCGTGCCGGCGGCTGCCCCCTGAAGCACCTTTGCCAAAACCGCGAAGCGTACCTGATCGCCGGGTAATGGCTGGCTTTCCAGTACGCGCGCCTGGATCAGGCTGGCGGTCGGAAACAGCTGCGGGTCGAGGCGGGTAACCGCCGCCTGAGGCGCGGCGGGATTGCCTGGTGGATTGTTGAGGATTGCCAACAGCTTGGTCGGGCTGATGGATTGCACGGTAACGCTGCTACCCGGTTGCAGCGGTTGCCGACTGGTCACGCTGACCTCTGTCGATGGCGCACCGGCTTTTGCCAGGCGCAACAGAAGCTCAAATTGTCCGGCGCGCGGAGTGCTCTTGAGTACCTCGGCAGCGGCGCTTTCACCCGGCGCCAGCGTCGCTGCGGCAATCGGACGCAGAACCTCAAGCGGAACCGCAGGTGAAGCTGCGGCCGGGGTGGAAGGCCCGTTTCTGGGGCTGCTGGCGGTGATGGGTGGCAGGTTGAGATCCGGCGTCATGTATGTCACATATTGATGTAAATCAGACCCATATGCACTGGGCGTCAATGTATAATGGCGCCAGATTGATACAGGTGCCTGTCGCCCTGAAGTATAGCGGCAGATCACCGGTAAACATGAGTCATCCGCCCCGGCGGTTTGGAGTAAAGGTGAAGCCACTGCCTGTAGAGCTGGACGGTCTGGCATGCGAGCGAGATCAACGCGAGCTGTTTGCTTCCCTGTCGCTGCGCCTGGAACCGGGTGAAGTCCTGCAGGTTGCCGGCCCTAACGGTTCGGGCAAAACCAGCCTGCTGCGTATCATGGCTGGCCTGCTGTCACCCTCGGCGGGCGACATGCGCTACGGTGGCGAATCGGTTTATCGTGGCGCTGGCCGCGAGAACTGGCGTCAGCAGCGTTTGTTTATCGGTCACGCTCCCGCCGTAAAGGGCGCGTTGACCGCAGAAGAAAACCTGGCCTGGCTATGTGCCTTGAGCAACCCGGTTACCACTGATCAGATCTGGCAGGCGCTGGAACAGGTCGGTTTGCGTGGGTTCGAGGACGTTCCCTGTCATAACCTGTCAGCCGGTCAGCATCGTCGTGTAGCATTGGCCCGCCTGTATCTTGAACAACATCCGGTATGGATTCTGGACGAGCCCTTCACCGCCATCGATAAGGCTGGTGTCGCCGCACTGGAAGGGCACATCATGCAACATGCAGAGCAGGGCGGTCTGGTAATCATGACCACCCACCATGGGCTTGATCATCTGCCAGGGGTGCGCTGTCTGGATCTGGGGCAGGTGAACTGATGCGGCAGATAGTCTGGTTATTGTTCTGTCGCGAATGGCGACTGGCCTGGCGTCGTCCAGGTGATCTGCTCAATCCGCTGGTGTTTTTTGCGCTGGTGGTGAGCCTGTTCCCGTTGGCAGTAGGGCCGGAGCCGTCCATGCTGCGGGCCATGGCGCCGGGCGTAATCTGGGTAGCCGCATTGCTGGCTACACTGCTCTCATTGGACGGTTTGTTCCGCAGCGATTATGAAGACGGCTCGCTGGAGCAATGGGTATTATCGCCGCACCCGCTGGAGCTGATGGTGCTGGTCAAGGTGCTGCATCACTGGCTGGTCTCCGGTCTGGCCATGGTGGTATTGGCGCCATTATTTGGCATGATGCTGGCGCTGCCCGTATCGGTGCTGCCGGTACTGGTACTGACGTTGTTGCTGGGTACGCCGATACTCAGTTTGTTGGGCGCAGTAGGTGCCGCCTTGACGGTGGGCCTGAAGAGCGGCGGCGTGTTGTTGGCCTTGCTGATTCTGCCGCTGTATATACCGGTGCTGATTCTGGGTACCGGTGCGATGGACGCCGCGTTGCAGGGTATGCCGGTCACAGGCTTTATGCTTTGGCTGGGCTGCCTGGCGGTGCTGGCGCTGACGCTGGCACCCTTTGCTATCGCCGCCGGATTGCGCATTGGGGTAAGTGAATGATGGCTCAAGCAGGTAACGCATGAAGTGGACGTTTTTCCATAAACTCGGTTCGCCCAAATGGTTCTATGACATCAGTGGCCGCTGGTTGCCCTGGTTTGCCGTAGCGGCCGTTGCGCTGCTGGCCGTTGGTTCAGTCTGGGGTCTGTTTATTGCCCCGCAGGATTACCAGCAGGGTAATAGCTTCCGTATCATCTATATCCACGTACCTGCTGCCTTTGTAGCCCAGTCCTGCTACGTCATGCTGGCCGTGGCGGGTATTGTCAGTCTGGTCTGGCGCATGAAACTGGCCGATGTCGCGCTCAAATGCGCCGCGCCGATCGGCGCCTGGATGACCTTTGTCGCGCTCCTCACCGGTGCCATCTGGGGTAAACCGACCTGGGGCACCTACTGGGTATGGGACGCGCGCCTGACCTCCATGCTGATTCTTCTGTTCCTGTACTTCGGCATCATCGCGCTGGGGCAGGCGATCAGTAACCGCGACACCGCAGCCAAGGCCACCGCCGTGCTGGCGATCGTGGGCACAGTGAATATTCCGATCATCAAATACTCGGTGGACTGGTGGAACACACTGCACCAGCCAGCCACCTTCACGATCACCGAGAAACCGGCCATGCCGGTGGAAATGTGGCTGCCGTTGCTGCTGATGGTGTTGGGCTTCTACGCCCTGTTCACTGTCAGCCTGTTCATGCGCATGCGCCTGGAAGTACTGCATCGCGAGCATAAAACCCGTTGGGTGCGCGACGTGCTGGAGAAACTGTCATGAGCGGTTTGAGTGAACTGTTTGATATGGGTGGGCATGGTGTATATGTGTGGTCATGCTATGCCATAACCCTGGTCGTACTGGTGTTGAACGTGGCGCAGCCGTGGCTGGCCCGTCGACGCCTGGTCAATGAAGAGGCGCGTCGTCGCCGTCGGGAGGTGATGTAAATGCATCCGCAGCGCAAGAAACGCCTGATACTGATTCTACTGGTTGTGTTGGGAGTGGGTGTGGCCGTCGCGCTGGCACTCAGCGCACTGCGCCAGAACATCAACCTGTTCTACACGCCGACTGAAATTGCCAACGGCATCGCCCCGCAGGATGCCCGCATCCGCGCTGGTGGTATGGTCGTGCCCGGCAGCCTGGAGCGCTCCACAGAGACACTGGATGTGACCTTCGATGTCAGCGATGGCGCCGAGCAGATCACCATCCGCTACAGCGGCATCCTGCCTGACCTGTTCCGCGAGGGGCAGGGCATCGTTGCCCTCGGTCGGCTGAATGAAGATCGTACCCTGATCGCCGATGAAGTACTGGCCAAGCACGACGAGGAATACATGCCGCCGGAAGTCGCGCAGGCGCTGGAAAAAGTTGAACATATGAAAGTGGACGGTGTGTACACACCGCCCGCCAACTGACCCGGAGGTCGAATGATTCCCGAGCTTGGACAGATCGCCCTGATCATCGCCCTGGTGATGGCATTACTGCAGGCGACCATCCCGCTGTACGGCGCCTGGAAAGGCGACACTCTGGCCATGAGTTTTGCCCAGCCGGCGGCGCTGGCCCAATGCATGTTCGTGCTGTTCGCCTTCATTTGCCTGGTATGGGCCTTCCTGAATAACGACTTCAGCGTCACCTACGTAGCGCTGAACTCAAACTCGGCGTTGCCCTGGTATTATCAGGTCAGTGCGGTATGGGGCGGTCACGAAGGCTCGCTGTTGTTATGGGCATTGATCCTGGCAGCCTGGACATTCGCCGTGGCGATCTTCTCCCGGGATCTGCCGGAAGAAATGCTCAGCCGCGTATTGGCCGTGATGGGCATGATCAGCGTTGGCTTCCTGCTGTTCATGTTGATGACCTCCAATCCCTTCGATCGGGAACTGCCGTACTTCCCCACCGACGGTCGCGACCTGAACCCCTTGTTGCAGGACTTCGGCCTGATCGTTCACCCGCCGATGCTGTACATGGGCTATGTGGGTTTCTCGGTCGCCTTCGCCTTTGCCATCGCCGCGCTGTTGGGTGGGCGTCTGGATGCGGCCTGGGCCCGCTGGTCGCGCCCCTGGACTATCGTTGCCTGGGCCTTCCTTGGTCTGGGTATCGTACTGGGCTCCTGGTGGGCCTATTACGAGCTGGGCTGGGGCGGCTGGTGGTTCTGGGATCCCGTGGAGAACGCCTCGTTCATGCCCTGGCTGGTCGGTACCGCATTGATTCACTCTCTTGCGGTGACCGAAAAACGGGGTGTATTCAAGAGCTGGACGGTACTGCTGGCTATCGCTGCCTTCTCCTTGAGCCTGCTCGGCACCTTCCTGGTACGTTCCGGCGTGCTCACCTCCGTGCATGCCTTCGCCACTGACCCGGAGCGGGGTGTATTCATCCTCGCCTTCCTGCTGGTTGTAGTGGGCGGCTCACTGACGCTGTATGCGCTGCGCGCGCCGGTGGTGAAGAGCAGGATCGGTTTTGCCCTGTGGTCGCGGGAAACCTTCCTGCTGATCAATAACGTGATTCTGGTGGTCGCCACGCTGATGGTATTGCTGGGTACCCTGTATCCGATGGCGCTGGATGCGCTGACCGGCACCATGGTGTCGGTGGGCCCGCCGTACTTCAATGCGCTGTTCGTACCCTTGATGGCTATCCTCATGCTGGCGCTGGGTGTCGGCACACTCAGCCGTTGGAAAGACACCCCGGTAAAATGGCTGTTCGGCATGCTCAAGTGGGTGCTGGTCTGCGCAGCGATTGCAAGCGTGGGTATCGCCCTGTGGGTGGGTGATCATTACCTGGCTGTCGGCAGCATGGTGTTCCTGGTGTTCTGGGTGATCGGCGCCAGTGTTCGCGACATCCTCGACAAGACCCGCAACAAGGGATTGTGGCCGGGTGTGCGGGCGCTGCCGCGCAGCTACTGGGGCATGACCCTGGCGCACGTGGGTATCGCCATCTGTGCTGTGGGTGTGGTCGGTGCCAGCCTTTTCGACAGCCAGCGTGACCTGCGCATGGCGCCCGGGGAAACCCTCGAGCTGGGCGGCTACAGCTTCCTGTTCAAGGGCGCGACGCACCGCGAAGGCCCGAACTGGATCTCCGATCAGGGCATCATCGAAATCTACCGCAACGAGCGCCGCATCACCACGCTGCGCCCGGAGAAGCGTCTGTACACCGTACAGAACATGCCGATGACCGAAGCGGGCATCCATCCCGGTTTGACCCGCGATCTGTTCGTCGCCATGGGTGAGCCGCTGGATGAGCAGGGCAGCGCCTGGGCCATCCGCGTGCATATCAAACCCTTCGTCCGCTGGATCTGGGGCGGTGGTCTGATGATGACGCTCGGTGGGCTGTTGGCCGCCAGCGATAAGCGCTACCGCCTGCGCGTGCGCCAGCGTCGTACCGCCGGAAACGTACAAAGGGAGACTGTCTGATGCGCAGAGCATGGGTGTTGATACCGCTGGTACTGTTCCTGGCCTTGCTGGTGCTGTTCCTGAAAACACTGAACGACAAGAAGCACCAACAGGATCTGGCCGTCGATCCCAGCGCGCTGCCATCGGCGCTGATCGGTAAACCGGTACCGTCATTTGCGCTGCCATCGCTGGAGCAGCCTGAGCGTATCGTGACTCAGGATGACTTAAAGGGCGAAGTGGCATTGATCAACGTCTGGGCAACCTGGTGCCCGACGTGCCGCGCTGAGCACGGCATGTTCAATAAGCTGGCCGGACAGGGCGTGGTGGTTTACGGCATCAACTACAAGGATAAAACCGAAGCGGCGCGGACGTGGCTCGACGATCTCGGCAACCCCTATCGTCTCAACGTTGAAGATCCGCAGGGCAGCCTCGGCGTCAACCTGGGTGTTTATGGTGCTCCGGAAACCTTCCTGATCGATGCCGAAGGCGTTATTCACTACAAATACATCGGTGCAGTGGATGACCGTGTCTGGAACGAACAGCTGGGCCCGCGCTATCAGGCGCTGATCGATAAGGCCGAGCAGGAGACGCAACCATGAGCAAACGTATCTGGCTTGTGTTGTTGATGCTGCTGGCGCCGGTGGCGATGGCTGCGATTGACACCTACGAGTTCGAGACTGAAGAACAGCGTGCCCGCTTCTACGAAGTGAGCAGCGAACTGCGTTGCCCCAAGTGTCAGAACCAGAACATCGCCGACTCCGACGCGCCCATCGCTACCGACCTGCGCCGTGAAGTTCACCGCATGTTGCTGGAAGGCAAGGACAACAACGAAATCGTCGACTTCATGGTTGAGCGCTACGGCGACTTCGTGCGCTATAAGCCAGCGCTGACCCCCGCCACCATGGTGCTCTGGTTCGCCCCCGCAGCCATGCTGCTGGGTGGCTTCATCATCCTCGTGATCATGTTGCGGCGCCGCCAGAAAGCACTGCGCGAAGCCGCCGCCAATCCCTTGAGCAAAGACGAGCAACAACGTCTGCAATCCCTGCTGGAAAGAGAAGAAGACGCCTGATGACAGATTTCTGGTTGTATAGCGTGCTGCTATTGTTGGTCGGCATGCTGTTTATTATCTGGCCAGTATGGAGAATGCGCCGCCAGAAAACCGTAGACCGCACCGCACTCAACGTTGCCCTTTACGAAGAGCGGGTCGCGGAACTGGGTCAACAGAAAGCCACCGGAGAGATCACTCCCGAGCTGCACGATATCGCTCTGGAAGAGGCCGGCAAACTGCTGCTGGAAGATACCGCCAAGGCCGATGAAGCCCGCCGCCCAACCCACCGCGGCAGCCCCTGGGCAATCATCCTCGCCGCCGGAGCAATGCCGCTGGTAGTTATCGCCCTGTACATGAGCTGGGGTAATCCGGCGGGGCTGGAACTGCTGCGCGAAATGGAAAACGAACCCACACCGGCAGACCTCACCGCTTACATTGACCGGATGGAACGCACCACCGAGGTTCAACCGGAGAACGGCGAAGTCTGGTACATGCTTGGCCGCGCCTACCTCATGCAGCAACGTGCTGCGGACGCCGCAAACGCCTTCGGTAACAGCCTCCAGCGTCTGGGTGAAAACCCCGAAATCCTCGCACAACTGGCCCAGGCGCGCTTCTTCGCCAACGGCAACCAGCTGGACAATGAAGGCAAAGCCGCACTGGATCGGGCACTCGAACTCAATCCACGGGAGCCGACCGCATTGGGTCTGCTCGGTATTGCCGCTTTTGAAGCCGGTGAATACACCGCCGCGATTTCCTACTGGGAACGCCTCAAAGCCGGTATGCCACCGGAAAGCGAAGGCTATCGCGCGATCCAGATCGGCATCGAGCGCGCCCAGCAGCGCCTGGGCGAAGCGCCTGCACCAGACAGCGCAGCAGCAAACCAGGCGCAGATCAGCCTGCGCGTAGAACTGTCCGCCGAGCTTGCCGAGCAATACAAGGATGACGCCGTCATCTTTATCTCCGCCCGCGACCCCAACGGCCCTCCCATGCCGCTGTTCGCCCAACGCCTGGCCAAAACCAGCCTACCGGCAGACATCGTCCTGAACACCAGCCACGCGCTGATGCCCGGCACCCAAATGCAACCAGGCCAGACACTCCAGCTCAGCGCCCGCATCTCCCTCAACAGCGATGTCAGCAACGCGATGCATCAGGCGGAAGCGGTAGAGGTTATGGTCGGAGAGCAGGATGGGGTAGTGGTGCTGGTGATCGGAGAATAGTAAAAGCCGTCAACCCGCCCCATACCCCCGTCATCCCGCCCCTACTCCGTCATTCCCGCGAACGCGGGAATGACGGAGTAGGGGCGGGATGACGGGGTGGGGTGGGAATGACGGAGTAGGAGGCGGGACGGAGTGGGAGTACGTCATCCTCGGCGAAAGCCGGGGATCCACCACTCCGCCACAAAAAGGCTAGCAGGCAAACCCACGCCTGCTGCTCTTATCTGGCCTTACGGCCAGGGGGGTAGATTCCCGCGTTCGCGGGAATGACGGAGTGGGGAGGCGGGAATGACGGGGTTTGCGGTATAGCGCCTCGACCTCTGAGTTATGGCGCCTGCATTCCATCCGTGCCAGAATCGAAGGGCATTTGAATAAGAGGTTACTTCCATGAATCTCCAGAAGATTGAAGATGAGGCACTCCATCTCACAAAAGAAGAGCGAGCTCAATTGATCCAGCGATTGGTCTTGAGTCTGGAAGCCCCATCAGCTCAAGAACTCAGATCCGACTGGTTGCTTGAGGCCCGACGGAGAGCTGAGGAACTTGACAGTGGTGCTGTCCAAGCTGTGCCCGGTGAAGAGGTGATGAGGAAGGCTCGAGCGCTGATTAGATGAGTTATCTATTCCACCCGGCGGCGGAGGCCGAATTTCTGGAATCAGTAGGTTACTACGAGTCAAGGGTTCCCGGATTGGGTGCTGCACTGATCAAGGAATTCGAGGTCTTGGCCGAACTTGTCAGTCATTCACCAAAAGCCTGGCAAGTCGAGCTGGAACCTGATATTCGCAAGGTTCCTCTCCAGCGTTTCCCGCTATCCATTGTGTATCGAGAAAGTCCAGATGCTTTCCAGATCCTTGCGATCGCCCATGATCGGAGGCGCCCGCAGTATTGGATTAGCAGGCTGTAGCAATTTACTATTTAAAGAGCCGCGCACACATATTCCCCTCGTCATCCTCGGCGAAAGCCGGGGATCCACCACGCCGCCACAAAAAGGCCCGCAGGCAAACCCCATGCCTGCCGCTCTTATCTGGCCTTACGGCAAGGAGGGTAGATTCCCGCGTTCGCGGGAATGACGGAGTAGGGGCGGGATGACGGGGTGGGGCGGGAATGACGGAGTAGGAGGCGGGACGGAGTGGAAGTACGTCATCCTCGGCGAAAGCCGGGGATCCCTGGCCCGTCAGTAGCTCGCTCTCCATCCCAATCAAGATGAACAATCGCCATGAAGCTCGAACCACAAATCACGCCACGCCGAATTCCGCTGCTCAATCAGCTCCACTTTCCATGGTCGTAACCACTTCTTCAGCGTCTTTTCCCGCCGGATGGCGCTCTCCATCGTCGGGTGTAATTCATACCAGACCAGAATTTTCACCTGATATTGGCGGGTAAAGCCCTCAACAACCCCTTCACGGTGCTGCCATACGCGCTGGGTCAGATTGGAGGTCACGCCTACATATAAGGTGCCATGCCGTCGCGACGCCATGATGTAAACAGAGGGCTGCATAGACTATTCCTTTTTCTGTGAGCCGCTCACAGTGGCGGATGTAAGGCCGGTTTGCCAGAGGGGGGCTGGCACAATTGGAAAGAGATCACATAAAGAATTCATTTAATAACTCGGAGATGGGGTTTGACTTGCAGCTTCTCCAGCGCGGCTGATGGGTCCCCGGCTTTCGCCGAGGATGACGAAGTGGGGAGTGAGGTTGAGGATGAGGGAATGGAGCGTAATGTGAGGGCGGGTAGGAATCCAATGGGGAATCTATAGATCCAAAATATGCTATATTGTCTCTACAGATTAGAATGGAGACGACCATGACAGCCCAAGCACAGTTAGCCACCCTGGAAAGCCACTCAGCCAGTGCGATTGGTCTGCGTACGGCTGTGCGCATCATGGAAGGTTGGAAGGCAACGCAGGATCAGATGTGCAAGATTCTGCGTGTCTCGCGCAGCTCGATCAACCGGGCCAAGGCCGGGAGGCTGGACAGCATCGCCCTGGATGACGATCAGCTGGATCGGGTCAGTTTTGTTCTGAATATCCATGCGGCGCTGAGAACCATCTTTGATAATCCGGAAAACGTGCAAGGATTCGTCAACATGAAGAACGATAATCCTTTCTTCAATGGTCGTGCACCGCTGGAGGTCATGGCTGACGGTGGCTTTATCAATCTCTATGAAACTGCTCGCCGCATCGATGCCTTGCGGGGGGCGGGGTGGTGATGGATTTTGAGGGTTTGACCCTGGCGTCAAATCCGGTGACCGGCTATCGACTGATCAACTCGCGGTTTCCTCCTATCCGCCTGTTCGATGATGTGGCCAGCCCGGAAGAATTCGAGGCGCTCTATGCGCTCCAGGCTCGCACCAATCCGCGCATTCTTGGCGAACTGGGGCGGCTGGAGCTTATTCCTCGATCTGAAATCCCGTTTGGCATTCCAGGCTGCAGTTACGCCACCGCGCCCTTTAACCACATCAATCCGGATGGGTCGCGCTTCTCTTCCGGCGAGTATGGTGTGTTGTATATCGCTGATGAGATCAAGACCGCATTGGCTGAGGTTGCCTATCATCAGCAGCGTTACTGGAAGGGCGTTCACGGAAGAAAATTTGACCGGGTCATGTTGCGCGGGCTGAATTGCCGATTCGATGAGGGGCAGATGCTGGACGCGACCGGCCTGGCAGAAAGCGATCCGGTGCGTGACCCGAGCGATTATACAGCTGCCCGACAATTAGCCAGAGAAGTCCGAAAGGCCGGTCGGGCAGGTATACGTTATAAATCGGCGCGTAGGCACGGAAGCACCTGCTGGGCTTTGTTTACACCCAGGCCGGTGACATCGATCAAGCAGACGGCGCATTATGAAATGGTCTGGGATGGCAGCGAAATTGTCGCGATTAACCAGCTGAAGGCACTGCAGACCTGAGGCGGCTAAGGGGGGGCGGTATGGATCCCCGGCTTTCGCCGAGGATGACGAGTTGGGGCGTCATTCCCGCGCCAACACGCCATCATTCCCGCGCACGCGGGAATCCAGAGGTTGCAGCTTCGCATCCAGCCCCATGGATCCCCGGCTTTCGCCGAGGATGACGAGTTGGGGCGTCATTCCAGCGCCAACACACCATCATTCCCGCGCACACGGGAATCCAGAGGTTGCAGCTTCGCATCCAGTCCCATGGATCCCCGGCTTTCGCCGAGGATGACGAGGTGTTTTTTATTCTGCGAGTGGTTGGGTACTACGCCAAGGTGATACTCAAACCCCGTCATTCCCGCTCTCACCCCGTCATCCTCGCGAACGCGGGGATCCAGCAGTTGTCCGTTGGATTCCGAGATCCGGGGGCGTATTACACCTTCTGATCTCCACCAGCCTTCACCGGCCGCATTTCCTCCTGCGAGAAATCATCCACTTCAATCACCGCTCTGCGCGCAATCCTCGCATCGCGTACCATTTTGGCTTCATCGGGACTGAGGACGCCGCTTTCGGCGGCGACGGCCAGGTCGTCGGCGTCGCTGTCGTGCTCCAGCTCTCCGGAGCGTTGTGCTTTGGCCAGGCGTTGTTCAAGCGGATCAGCCAGAACCACCTTGTTCAGCGTGTCGTTCAGCAAGCCAGTGACATCGTCTGGATCATGGCTGACGTAGCAGCCTTCCAGTAAGCGATCCCGTGCTGGGCCGGGTGTCATGATGAGGCGTGCGACGTGGCGAGCGGTGCGGTCTGACGGCAGCTTCAGGTGTCGGCCCAGCGGGAAGATGACCACGCGCAGGGCGATACTCATGGCGCGATCAGGGAAGTTGAGCAGGATTTCATGCATGGCCTGCTCAATTTTTGCCAGTAAGTCCTCCACGCCCCAACGCAGGAGCGGCAGGTCTTCAGCCGGTTCGCCCTGATCGCGGAAATGCTTGAGGCAGGCGCTGGCCAGATAGATGAAGCTCAGCACATCGCCCAGCCGTGCAGACAGCCGCTCACGGCGTTTCAGTTCGCCGCCGAGTATCAGCATGCTGGCGTCGGTCAGTGTGGCGAAACCTGCCGACAGGCGCGATAGCTGGCGGTAGTAGCAGCGAATGTCCGCGGATGAATTCCCGCGTTCTTTCCCAGCCCCGGCACCTTCGGCGACAGCCGGGGATCCATGGGGTGTTGGTGGATTCCCGCGTTCGCGGGAATGACGGGGGGGAAGGCGGGAATGACGTGGAGTAATGCCGGAATTCCCGGGAAAAACGCGGGAGAGGGCGGAGGTGCGGGATTGAGCGGAGGGGCCAGAGTGGGCGGAGGCGCGGGAATACTGCCCAGCCTCGTCATCCTCGGCGAAAGCCGGGGATCCATGGGGGCGGGGCTGCGGTGTCTTCGCCAGCAAGCCCCCTGTCAGTCCCAGCAACAGACTCCCCGCCGCATTACCCAGCGCGTGCCCGATATGCTCATACAGCAGCGCATCAAACTGCTCGATGGCCTTGTCTTCATCGGGCTCCTGGGTGGCCATCATCTCCCTGAGTACATAGGGATGACTGCGGATCGCCCCCTGACCGAAGATCATCATGCTGCGGGTGAGGATATTGGCGCCCTCCACGGTAATGGAGATTGGAATGGACTGATAGCCACGCCCCAGGTAATTCTTCGGCCCCATGCAGATGCCCTTGCCACCATGCACATCCATGGCATCGTTCAGGCTCTGGCGCATGCGCTCGGTGATGTGGTACTTGACCACGCCCGACAACACCGCCGGCTTCTCGCCCAGATCCACTGCGCCTGCGGTCATGCGTCTGGCGGCATCCATTACATAGGTGTTGCCGCCGATCCGTGCCAGGGCTTCCTGCACACCTTCGAATTCACCGATGGGCAGGTTGAACTGACGACGAATCCGCGCATAGGCACCGGTGGTCATACTGGCCATCTTGGCTGCGCCGGTGCCGCCGGCAGGTAGAGAAATCGAGCGTCCAACCGCCAGACAGTTCATCAGCATCTTCCAGCCATGGCCGATCATGGACTGGCCGCCAATCAGATAGTCCATCGGGATGAACACATCCTTGCCGGAGTTGGGGCCATTCATGAAGGCCGCATTCAGCGGGAAATGGCGCCGCCCAATCTCGACGCCCTGGGTATTCGTGGGTATCAGCGCCAGACTGATGCCGAGCTCCTGCTGATCGCCCAATAGCCCATCAGGATCGTAGACCTTGAACGCGAGGCCGAGCAGGGTGGCGACCGGGCCCAGGGTGATATAGCGCTTCTCCCAGGTAACCCGCATGCCGAGCACGTCCTGGCCCTGCCATTGACCGCGGCAAACGATACCCTTGTCCGGCATACCGCCCGCATCCGAGCCTGCTTCAGGGGAGGTAAGCGCAAAGCAGGGTACCTCCAGACCAGCGGCCAGGCGCGGCAGATAATACTGTTTCTGTTCATCGGTGCCGTACTGCATCAGCAATTCCGCAGGACCCAGCGAATTGGGCACCATGACCGTCGAGCCCAGATCGCCGCTGCGGCTGGCGAGTTTCATGGCAATCTGCGAATGGGCATAGGCGGAAAAACCCTTGCCGCCGTATTCCGTGGGAATGATCAGGCCGAAGAATCCATTACTCTTGATGAACTCCCATACCGGCTCGGGCAAATCCTGTAGCTCAGTGGTTACCTGCCACTCGTTGGTCATGCGGCACAACGCTTCCACCGGGCCATCAAGAAAGGCCTGCTCTTCAGGGGTGAGTGTGGGTTGGGGGTAACTGTGGAGCTTGTCCCAATCAGGGCGACCGCTGAATATCTCGCCGTCCCACCAAACTGTCCCGGCTTCAAGCGCTTCGCGCTCGGTATCGGAAATCGGCGGCAGCACCTTGCGGAACCAATGAAACAAAGGCGTGGTAATACTGCGGCGACGCCAATCGGTCATGTTCAGCGGGATAGCCACGCCGAGGAACAGCGCCCAGAGGATGAGATTCAGAAACCAGTGCACGGGGCCGAGCAGGGTCATGGCCAATAGATAAGTGCCGACAAGCACGCAGCTATTCAACAAACCAACGCGTTGCCATGCGAGTACGGCAATAATCAGAATCAGGCCCAGCAACCAAAGCAGGGTCAGCATTAAGCGCTCCTTGAGTTATCGCGGAAGTGGTCACTGCAAGGATAGTCGCTGACCGGTATATGTTCCTGCCCCGTCACATGCGGTTACCTCTCTGCCGGGGATCATCCGGCAGTAGGGCGAGGGTCAGTCTGACCTGCTACAATTGCAAGGTGATGGCAAACCGCCTCCTGACGCCCAGTCCCCTTGCACAGCCGGATAGATCAATGCTGCTCGAACTTGTCGAGAACATAACACTGTTGGTATCGCTGTGCTGGTTGCACGGCATGCTCATGCGCTATCTGGAGCAGCGGGAGCTGCTCAGTCAGATCTGCTCGGGACTGTTGTTCGGGCTGGTCTGCGTCCTCGGCATGATGATCCCCATTCACCTCACCGCCGGTGTGATTCTCGACGGCCGCAGCGTGGTGCTGAGCATGGCGGCCTTTTTCGGCGGCCCGCTGACCGGGGCCATTGCCGGCGTCGTCGCTGCAATGGCCCGCCTGGGGGTCGGAGGGGCGGGAATGGTGCCGGGGCTGCTCAATATCCTGATGCCGGTGGTCGCCGGGCTGCTGTTCCGGCACCTGAGCCGGTCCCGGAAGCTACCCTTCAACATCGCCACCATCGCTGTCTTGGGTTTGCTGGTGCAGGCTCTGCAGAGCCTGATCCTGCTGGTGCTGCTGCCGGCCCCGGACCGGGTATTGTTCCTGGAGCACGCGCTGGTGCCGATGGTCTGCGTGCTGGTGCCCGGCACCCTGTTGCTCGGGCTGATGCTCCGGGACCTGCAGAACCAGCGGCGCAGCCGCACAGCGCTGATCGAAAGCGAATCCTACCTGCGAGCCGTTACCGATGCGGTGCCAGACCTGACCATGGTGCTGGATGAGGACGGGCGCTACCTCAGGATCAAGACGCCAAACGCCCACCTGCTGCCAATGGATCCTGCCGAGGTGTTGGGCAAGCGTCTGGATGAGGTCTTTGCACCGGAGCGGGCGGACATGTTCATGCACTTTATCCACCGCACACTGGCCAGCGATACGCCACAGAGCCTGGAGTACACGCTCAACTCACTCAATGGCCCGCAAGTCTTCGAAGCACGCGCTCGCAGCCTGGACGCACCGATGGACGGCAAGCGCGCGGTCGTGATCATGGCCCGGAACATCAGCGAGCGGGTCGCCCTGCAGAGAGATCAGCGCATCGCCGCCATCGCCTTCGAGACCCAGCAGGGCATGGTGATTGCCGATGCCGGTACACGGATCATCAGGGTCAACGAATCCTTCACCAAGATTACCGGCTACAGCGAGTCAGAAGTTGTCGGTCAGCGCACCAACATGCTCAGCTCCGGGCGGCAGACGCAGGACTTCTACCGGCAGATGTGGCAGTCGCTGAACCGCACTGGATTCTGGGAAGGGGAAATCTGGAACCGCCGCAAGGACGGCGACATCTTCCCCGAATGGCTGACCATCAGCGCGGTCTACGACAGCCGCGGTGAGGTCACCAACTACGTAGCCTCGCTGACCGATATCAGCGAACGCAAGGATGCCGAAGAGCGCATCCAGCACCTGGTGTTCTTCGACCCGCTGACCGGGCTGGCCAACCGTCGCCTGCTGCGTGATCGTCTGAAACAGGCGTCCAGCCACTGCATCAGCAATGGCCAGTATGCTGCACTGGCATTCCTTGATCTGGACAACTTCAAGAACATCAACGACCTGCATGGCCACGAGATCGGCGATGAGCTGCTGTGTCAGGTCGCCGAGCGCCTCAAGGAACTGCAACGCCCGCAGGATACCGTCGCCCGCCTCGGTGGTGACGAATTTGTGATCCTGCTGGAAGGGTTGGACACCGACGCCGGCCAGGCAGGTATCGAAGCCGAGCAGATCTACAGCGCGATACTGACATTGCTGCACGAACCCTTCAGTCTGAACGGCGAATCCCTGAGCATCAGCGCCAGTATCGGCGTTGTCCTGTTCAATGATGACCACCACCGGGTGGATGAGCTGATGCAGCACGCCGACCTGTCCATGTACAACGCCAAGGCCGCCGGCAAGAACACCCTCAGCTTTTATGATCCGGGAATGCAGGAAGCCGTCAGCACGAGACTGAAGCTGGAACAGGAAATCCGCCGCGGCCTGACCGAGGGCGAATTTGTGCTGTTCCTGCAACCCCAGACCCATGCCGACGGCACCCTGGCTGGCGCCGAAGCCCTGATCCGCTGGCAACACCCCGAGCGGGGACTGCTCGGTCCGGGCACCTTCATTGACATCGCCGAGCGCAGCGACCTGATCGAACAGATGGACCTGGTCACCCTGCGTCAAGGCTGCCAACTGCTCGCCCGCTGGGCCGCGCAGCCGGTCACCGCCGGACTCAGCCTGGCGGTCAACATCAGCAGCAGATTGCTCTACAAGAAAGACTTCATCTGGCTGATCAGCCAACTACTGCAGACCAGCGGCGCCAACCCGCTGCGGCTCAAGCTGGAAATTACCGAATCGCTGTTGCTGACCGACAAGGACAAGGCAATCGCGCACATGCAGCAACTGCGCGACATGGGCATCCGCTTCTCGATCGACGACTTCGGCACCGGCTACTCATCCATGGCCTACCTGCAGCAGCTGCCGCTGGATCAGATCAAGATCGACCAATCCTTCGTCCGCGGCCTGCCCGCCGACACCAGCAGCCTGGCCATCGTACGGGCGATAATCGCCATGGCCAAGAGCCTGGGGCTGGAAGTCATCGCCGAAGGGGTAGAAACCACCGAGCATCGCGACATACTGCTGGCAAGCGGCTGTGAGTATTTTCAGGGATATTATTTTGGCAAACCGGTGAGCGTAAGTGCCTTCGAAGCAACCTGGCTGGCTGGCACAGTCGAGAACGGCTAACGCCCCAGCCATGCCCCACCCATGGATCCCCGGCTTTCGCCGAGGATGACGAGGGGCTGGTCATTCCCGCGCCAATACCCCGTCATTCCCGCGAACGCGGGAATCCATAGGCTGCAGCTCCGCCCCCCAGCCCATGGATCCCCGGCTTTCGCCGAGGATGACGAGCGGAGTGGTCATCCCGCGCCAATACCCCGTCATTCCCGCGAACGCGGGAATCCATAGGCTGTAGCTCCGCCCCCCAACCCATGGATCCCCGGCGTTCGCCGAGGATGACGAGTGGCTGGTCATCCCGCGCCAATACCCCGTCATTCCCGCGAACGCGGGAATCCATAGGCT
>CAYYUQ010000010.1:24798-55583 GCA_964474945.1 uncultured Halopseudomonas sp.
GGTCATCCCGCGCCAATACCCCGTCATTCCCGCGAACGCGGGAATCCATAGGCTGCAGTTCCGCCCCCCACCCATGGATCCCCGGCTTTCGCCGAGGATGACGAGTGGGGGTCTCATTCCCGCGCCAATACCCTGTCATTCCCGCGCACGCGGGAATCCAGCGGCTGCAGCTCCGCCCCCAACCCCATGGATCCCTGGCGTTCGCCGAGGATGACGAGTGGGGTGGTCATCCCGCGCCAATACCCCGTCATCCCGCGAACGCGGGAATCCATAGGCTGCAGCTCCGCCCCCAACCCCATGGATCCCCGGCTTTCGCCGAGGATGACGAGGGGCTGGTGGTCATCCCGCGTCAATACCCCGTCATTCCCGCGAACGCGGGAATCCATAGGCTGCAGCTCCGCCCCCCAACCCCATGGATCCCCGGCGTTCGCCGAGGATGACGAGTGGGGTGGTCATCCCGCGCCAATACCCCGTCATTCCCGCGCACGCGGGAATCCATAGGCTGCAGCTCCGCCCCCCAATCCATGGATCCCCGGCTTTCGCCGAGGATGACGAGTGGGGTGGTGCGGGAATCCGGCGGATCTCAGCCCTGGGCCTTGCTCATCAACAATTGCCGCGCCTGCTCCCAGTTGAACTCCTCACCACGCGCAGTCGCCTCGGCCTGGTGTTCATCCAACAGCTGATACTGGGCGATTTCTTCGTCGGGCATGTAGTGCAGGCAATCGCCACCGAAATACCACAACAAGTCTCGCGGAATCATGTGAGCGACTTGAGGATATCGGCTGATGACCTGGCAGAGAATTTCCTGGCCGCTGTACAGCGCATCCTGATCACCTGCCTCCAATTGCGTAACCAATTCCTCAAAGCGCTCGAGGAACAGGATGTTGCTTTCCTCCGGCACCTGGGTCATCAGCACTGACTGCGCCCGCAATGTATCGAACAGGCTGTTCAACAGGGCCAGATGGTAACGGTGATAGGGTAGTTTGGTGTTCATCATGAGCTCCAGGCGGCTGAGGGCGGGAGTTTAGCAGAAGTGGTAGGAGTATTGGATGACGAGGCAAAGCGTGGCGACCTTGAGTGTGGCATTGGTCTCGGCGGATTTTCGTGGAAGCGCGGCCCATGGCCGCGCCATCACGCCGAGTCGACGCTCCCACAGTGCCGCGCGCTGCTCACTCCCGGAAGATTGGACTCTACGGCGGTGGTGGTCTGATGGCTCTGGGCGCGGGGGATCTTCTAAGCCAAGGCTGTTACTTTGGCGCTACCTGCCGCTGCCATAACCACACAACCACCAACCCCAGCACTACCCCCACGGTATTGGCGTAAATGTCATGGATATCCGCAGAGCGGGTAGGGTGGAAGGACTGGACGTACTCCACCGCAACGCCAACCGCAAACATGAACGCACCTCGCCACCACCAACGCCAGCGTGGGTAAGCCAGGTAGCTCAATATAGTGCATACGAACAAGCCGCCCGCATGGAATACCGAGTCAATCATGTTGAATTTAAACGGCATGGGTGGTGGACCGGGGCGCATGCCGAGGTACATGCCCATTATGAGTACCGAGAAAAACAGGATTCGGTAGAACAGGCGATATCGGGCCCAATGGCGGAAAACGGGTTTCAACATTCAGTACTCAAAGCTTATGGATTCCCGCGTTCGCGGGAATGACAGTTGGGCGGGAATGACGAGAAGATAGTCCTGAATCATACCCCCACTCGTCATCCTCGGCGAACGCCGGGGATCCATGGGGTTGGTAGCGCCGCTGGATTCCCGCGTGCGCGGGAATGACGGGGTAGTGCGCGAAAATGACGGAGCGGAGGCCGGCAATGGTGAGCAAGCACTTACTCACTCACCATCTGTCCAAAGCCATCATTGAACCAGTCGATATCCCGCGCCTGTGTCATGTCATACAAGTTGTAATACCGCCCCAACCGAGCGCCGCCGTCGCGTGTGAGTGGTTGCCAGGCGATGGTTCCACTGGAAGTGGATGATCGGGCGAAGAAGGCATCGAATGGGAAGGTGAAATAAATCCCCTTGTCGAAGCTGCCCTCGCCGAACTCCTCGGCCGAGACGTCGGTCCGGGTCGCCCAGGCACCCACGGTCACACCATTGGCAAAGCGGCGCGACAGGTCCAGGGTCGCACCGTAGTCGCCTGCCAGATACCGGCCCGCGCTGCCTTTTGCCAGAATGTCCCAGAACCCGGTCTGCGAATACCCGGTGATATGACCAGTCCAGGTGGAATAGTCGCGGAAGTCGAAATTCTGACGGAAGCCACGCTGCTTCACCCAGTTGGCGTCGACCCCGATCGCCCAGCCGGCATCAAAGGGGCGATACAGGATCTCGCCACCCACGCCGCCATACATGTTCTCCAGCAGGCCAGCATAGCCCATGGCATAAAGGTCACGGTCCAGCTGACGGGTATGAGTGTACTGCAGGTTTTCCAACACCACGTCCGAGGTTGTCAGGTACTCGCGGATATTGGTGCGCACCCGTGGCAGGTTACTTGAGGCGGTGTATTCGAACTGGTCAAAGTTGTCCAGCAGATTGATGCCAAGATTGCCGCGCAGCCAGCTATTGCGACTGAAGCGGTACTCGGCATTGATTCGCGCCAGAACCTGATAGAGGATGAAATCATCCGGCCCGCCGATGTTCTGGTTGTAGCCCAGTGACAGGCCCCAATCGAAGCGATCCAGTTCTGCGGTATGCAGTACGTCCTTATTTACAATACTCGGCGCGGCATTGACGATGCCACGGCGCAGACGCCGGGCATCGGCACGATTATCTTCATAGTCACGCAGCGTTTCTGCGTGAATGCTGGTTTCGCTGACCGCTGTTCCCCGGGGCTTATTGACCAAGGTGTACCAGTCATAGGTCCCTTCACCCAGGCTGTTATCCAGAATGCGTGCAGCACGGGTGACACCCTGCGCTTCATTGCGATAAGTCACCTGCTCGCCGGTGATGATCACTTCTCGATCACGGACAGCAATGCCTTCAACCTCGAACCCGGCATTATCCTTCAGCCGTTCGCTGACATCTGCCCAGTCCACCTGCTCTCCGCTGACACCGGCAGGCAGTGGCCGCCGCGCTTCGGGGGCTGGATCAAGGAACTTTTTCGGCATCTGTGCGGTTTTCAGGTTGGTATGGAACGTAATACCGATCATCGCGGTATTGCCGCGCTCCCAGCCCGCGCTGATATCAATGCCGTCGGTCACTTTAATAACGGCGCCCAGGTTGAACCGCGAATCCGCAGCGTCAAACTCGGGGTCGCCGGGCTCATTGCGGTAATCGTTACCGTCAAGCTCCAGCTTCAGGCGCAAACGCTCCCAGGGCGTCTGATACTCCACGCCCGCAAAAACGGCAGCGGGGCCGCTGAAGTAGGTACCGGTATTGAAGTTACCTCCGCGGTCCCCCTCCTTGCGCCCCGAACGCTCGCCATCACGCAGTCCTCCCAGCGGATCGCTGAAGTCGGCACGGTTGGCATGATAGCCCCAGGCCAGGCCCAGGCTTACATCCAGATCCCAGAAGCGTTTATTCGCCACCAGATACTCGCTGGAGAACAGGCCGGTACCGGCCATGTCGTAAAAGCCCAGGGCTATCTGCGGTAACCAGTAAGACTCCTGCCGAAGGCGTAGCTTCGCATCGAAGGCCTTATCCTTATAGCTTTGCGAGCCGCTGAGGCTCTCAGGCCCATACTTGCGGTTGGTCAGGGCGTTGTAGCGTATGGTGCCTTCGAGCCAGGGCAGAGGGGTAACGGAAATGCTGTAACGGGTATAGGGTGACACCCGGTTGGCATTGAAACTGAACCCACCTTCGTCGGCGAAACGAGCAGTCGGCGTCTGCAGCAGGCCCACTCCACCAAAGTCATTCTGAGTGGTGCGATAGCGGTCAGCATGGGCGCTGGTCGAGGTAATTGCGATAGCCAGCAGGGCGGGGCTGAAGCAGGCTACACAGCGAAGCAGAGGTTTACTCACTGAAGCGGCCCCCTAGGTCATACTGAGTAGCCAGCAGTCTGGCCAACTCAGGGTTCAGCGCCTGTGCCTGCTCGGCAAGCACCCGGGGATCGATCGGAACATAAAGAATACCCCCGACGGCAATGTACGCCTGCTGCTCGTTCCAATGGGCCATGCCGACCTGCTCTACTGCGCCATCGGGCTGGATCAGATAGATATGGTTGCGATCCGCTCTGGCATGCGTCGGGCATTGATTCACGTAGTCCTGAATATCGAGCGCCGCGTCGAACAGCAGCTGGCAGGGGTGATCGACGGCGCCCAGGACCCGCACCGAGTCCGGGCGTTGGGGGTAAAGCAGCCTGTCGCCTGCTTCGAGTAAGGCGTTATTGCCCTTGACCAGCAGCTGGAACGGCGTCAGTTCAGCTGTTACCCGTCCTGTGACCGGTAAAGGCTCAACAAAAGCCAGCATGTCGCCAAGCAACTGCTCCAGCGCTGGGTCCGCCTCCGAACGTGCATGAACCAGATTGGTGCGCAGGTCAAACAGCACACCGGCCTTCAACCGCTGCTGAGGCTCGACAGCACTGCGGCGCAGCAGCGCGGCGCCTTGGGGCCAGGCGTCAGCCCGTACCTGACCGGCCACTATTGCATCGCGCAGGCGCGCACCGGCTTGCCACTGGTACTCGCCCGGCTTGAGGACCGCTCCGCTGATGGAAATGGTTTGCGCGTGGGCAGCAAAGCAAAAAAACAGAAAAAGAAGGCTGGCGACCTGTCTTGGCAGAAACAAAAATCTCATGGCTGGATTCCTGCAGTTCTGGCCAGTGTCAGATGCAATGGTGGCAATACGGAAGAAATATGCTGTGTGCTGCGGCGTACAAGACCACTTTCAGGCTCTACCCAATAATGATTGGTCGCCTTGAAACCTAGCTCCGGCATGCTGAGGATTTCATCAATGCGCAGCAGTTCATGCTGTCTGCCCATGAACTCTACCTGTTCCAAGGGGCCGCGCCGATAACGAGCATGCTGGCGCAGTCCAGTACGATACAGACCGGGGTAGTCCAGCGTGCGGGTTATCTCAAGACCGTCCTGCACAAGATGCAAACCGTAAATAAAAGGGTCTTCGGCAACCAGAGGCACGGTTACGTCGACAGATAAGCCTGCGGTCTGGGTGATCCGGCCATGGTGAGTAAGGAGCATTTCATTCACGCCGTACCACTCAACCAACCCTCTGTCCTTACCATTGCTGACCATCAAGGCCTCAGCTGCACCCAGCCCAACCAGCAGGACCGGGCCTGGCGCCGCCTGCACCCGCTCAACTGTTACGGGGCTGACAGGGCCATGAACCGCGAGCCGGATGGTTTGTAGGGCGTCACCCGTCAGTGAATTGCAACCGAGCAACCCAGCTACTGCCAGGCCAAGCAGCAGCGTACGCGTGTAAGTCATGGTTCGGCTTACCTGTTGCCGCGATCGTCGAGGTCTTCTTCAATCTGCAGAGTGGTTCTGAAGATGCTGGCACTGGGGAACAGTTGACTGACAAAGCGGTTCCAACGGGTAATGCCGGCCGCACCCACAAATACGACGTCCTGGGGTTGCATTTCAAATTGGCTGGCGAGAATGAAAGCCGTAGGGGACTGGGCGTTGAGCTGAAATACCGTTGCCTTGCGGGTATCCAGATCCTCCACCCCGCGGATGACGTAAACATCCTTGCCACTGGCGCTCAGCGGAGAAGGGCCGCCCACAGACCCCAGAACTTCGCTCAGGGTCATTTTGCTGGTGCGGTAAGGCAACGCACCGGAGCGGCCAACCTCTCCCATGACAAAGACCTTGCGCGCGTCGTTGAGCCCCATATGTACCTTATCGCCGGGCTTCAGATAGATCTCTCCGATGCGACTGGTTGTGCTCGTCAGTCGATCATAATCCAGGCGGTAGGCTTTGTTATCGCGCACCAGTACCAGACTGGACAGGTCTGCGCGAGCAGTATCTATCTCCGCTTGGCCGATAGCCTGAAGCAGTGTCTGCGGCTGTGCGGTGAATGCCACAGCACTCGCGTTTTCAAAAGCGCCGCTGAAATAGACTTTCTGGCTGTTGTATTCCATCACGTTCACATCGACCTGCGGCTGTTCGATATAGCGAGCCAGTCGTGAAGTGATTATTCCCCGGAGCTCTTCCAGAGTTTTGCCGGCAACGGGCACGTTGCCTATAAAGGGATAGAACAGCGTGCCGTCATCTCGCACGATACGGGCATTGGCGGCATTGGTCTGCTGAGTACCACCGGGTGTGGTGAGCTCCGGATGGTCCCAGACGGTAATGAACAACGCATCGTTCGCACCGATCCGGTAGTTTTCAGGCCGGTAATCCAGTAGCTCCTGCGGCACGCTCAGAGTGCCGTTGACCGATCTATCCTGCTCTATCAGCTTGGGCGTAATCTGCACGAGCTCCACCATACTGTGCTCGGCTGAATCCTGTTCTACCAGACGGTCGGTGTCCATATGCATGCCCGGAGAGAACATACAGGCCTGAAGCAGCAAAGTTGAAACAGCAAGAGCGGCAAGCGGGAGTCGGATCATGTTCAGTTCTTCTTTTGCAGTATTGGCATAAAAAGGCCACCTGAAACGGGCGCTTCAGGTGGCCTTTGTCCAGCCGGGAAACATCTGGAAAGTATTACTCGATAGTGCCGGTCGTACCGCTGCTGCCGCCGCTGCCTGAGGCAGCTGCAACAGCCAGACCCAATATAGCACCGCCAAGGGCCACACCGCCATAATTGCCCAGTACGCCTTCACCGCCCGTTTCAGTAGTGGCGGCTGTGCCGGCTGCTGCTTCGTTATTCGCTTCTTCCTGAGCGAAACTCAAGCCGGAGGCGAGCAGAAGACCACTGGCCACAATAGCGATTGTTTGTTTTCTCATATCTCGACTCCTTACTGGTTTGCTTGGCTGATTATACTGTCTTGATCACTAATAGGAACCCAATAAAGCATAAAGGTTGCGTATTGTTCTTCAACCAGGCTCGCGAAAACCGGGCCAGGCCGACACATCTGGCGGCATTCAGGTAATAACGATCCAGAGTTGAGCACCCGTTCACTGCATTGCGCCTCAATACATAGCACAATCAGACCTGACATTCGCAAGATTCAGACCAAGGACTGGCCATGACCTATCCCCGCATAGAACACCACGGCGCCGTGAACGGCGTAACCGGCTCCTGCCACCAGCTGCACCTCACCGCGGACGTGAGCATCCTTATAGACTGCGGCATGTTTCAGGGAAATGAAGCCAACAGCGGCGGCGCCGGCTCGGCAGACCTGCAGATCGAATTCCCGCTGGACAGCGTCCAGGCACTGATCCTTACCCACGTCCACATAGACCACGCAGGACGTCTGCCCTGGCTGATGGCCGCCGGCTTCAAGGGGCCGGTGTATTGCACCGAGCCCTCGGCGCTATTATTGCCGACAGTGCTGGAAGATGCCTTCCTGCTCGGCATCCAGCGTAATCAGCAGCAGGCCGAACGGTTTATCAAGCTCGTCGAACCCATGCTGCGCGGCACGGCCTACAGACAATGGGTCACGATAGTGGACACCCCTGAGGTCATTCTCCGAATACGCTTCCAGCGCGCCGGCCACATCCTCGGTTCCGCCTGGGTGGAATGTGACGTCCTGTATCCCGGCGAGCAGCGCCGCCGGCGCATCATCTTCTCCGGCGACCTCGGCGCACCCCATGCACCGATACTGCCGCCACCGGATATTCCCTGGTCGGCGGATGTGGTGGTGCTGGAAAGCACGTACGGCGACCGCCTGCACGAAGACCGCCGTACCCGCCGCCAGCGCTTTCAGACGGCGCTGGAGCAGGCGCTTTCCGACGGCGGCACCGTGCTGATACCTGCCTTCAGCATCGGCCGTACCCAGGAGCTGCTGTACGAGTTGGAAGACATCATCAACGCCAGCGCGGGTGACTGGCAGCAAATGCCAGTCATCCTCGATGCGCCGCTGGCTACCCGTTTCACTGCGCTGTACCGCCAGCTCAAACCCTACTGGGCGCAGGAAGCACTGAAACGCGTCGCCAACGGCCGTAAACCGCTGGGTTTCGAGCAGCTGCTGACCGTCACTACTCATGCCCAGCACCTGGCCATGGTCAACCGCCTGGCCAGTACCCGCCAGCCGGCGATTGTTATCACCGGTAACGGTATGTGCAGCGCGGGGCGAATCATCAACTATCTGAAGGCCATGCTGGGTGATGCGAGGCATAACGTCATCTTCACCGGCTACCAGGCGCAGGGCACACCAGGCCGAATGATCCAGCAGTACGGCCCCGGCGGTGGCTATGTGGACATGGAAGGTGAGCGCCTGGATATTCGTGCCGGCATCACAACGCTCGGTGGCTATTCGGCCCATGCCGATCAGGCCGGTCTGGTTAATTTTGTTGCTCGGATGCGCCATTGGCCGGAAGAGGTGCGCCTTGTGCACGGGGAGCGGAGTGCCAAGGAAACGTTAGCCGCGGCACTGCAATCGCGAGCGCGCGCCCGCGGGCGTTCGCTGAATGTGCTTATTCCATAAAGGCCTGCCCACTACCAAAAGGAGTATTGGCAGATAACAGAGTTGTCTGTATGGTTCGGGCCCTATTAATAAGCCACTGCTTCTGTTTGTAACACTACGGGGCAGTTGGCTAAAATCACCCCACCCCCTCTATGAGACGGGTAGGATGTCATGTACACGGATGTGCGGGGTCTCTCTGGATGCAATAGGAATAACCGGACGTGTTAAAAAGCCCAGCACTGGCGCAGTGGTACCTGGTTCAATGTAAGCCAAGACAGGAAGTCAGGGCTGAACAGAACCTGCGCAGCCAATATTTCTCCTGCTATTGCCCCCTCTACAGCGTAGAAAAAATCCGCAACGGAAAACGGATTTTCGTGCAACAGCCGCTATTCACTAGCTACCTCTTCATCAATCTCTGCAAGCTTAATGATAACTGGCACAGCATACGATCCACTCGTGGCGTGCTGCGTTTAGTGACCTTTGCCGACGAGCCTCTCGCGGTGGGTGATCACATTATCAGTGATCTTCAGGCTCGATTGGCAAGCCTGGGCAGCAAACCGCTCTTCCGGGAGGGCGCCCCGGTCACCATTATAGATGGCCCGTTCAAGGATCTGGATGCGGTTTTCTGTAAGGCAGACGGTCAAGAGCGGGCGATTATCCTGTTAACCATGTTACACCGCCAACAACAGATCAAGGTGCCGCTTCAGGCGCTCAAAGCATCCGGCTGAACATTATTTTATAACTGCGGTCACATATCCGCCAGGGTGCCAGAAAGTCGGCGCCAGAAATGCATTATTGTTTGTCCTCAGGAAATAGACATCAAATCCTGGGGCGGTAGCGTGCCTGAAGCCCTCTTCTCTGCCGTCACCCTCGGGGCCTGAACGTCATCCTCGGGGCTTGAACGTCACCCTCGGGGCTTGAACGTCATCCCCGGGCTTGAACGTCATCCCCGCGAACGCGGGGATCCACTGGGCCGCCCCGGCGCGACGGCGTGCAAGGCACGCCCAACAAGAATCAACACACAGGACACCCCACCCCCATGTGCGGAATAGTCGGCGCCATAGCCAAACGCAACATCACTCCGATCCTCATCGAAGGCCTGCGTCGCCTCGAATACCGTGGCTATGACTCCGCCGGAGTCGCCGTACTGGCTACCGGCAACGGCATCAAACGCACCCGCGCAGTCGGTAAGGTCATCGAACTGGAAAACGCACTTGAAGCAGAACCCGTCCGCGGCCACCTGGGCATAGCGCACACCCGCTGGGCAACCCACGGCAAACCAGCCGAACGCAATGCACACCCCCACATATCCGAGCGTCTGGCTATCGTCCATAACGGCATCATTGAAAACCATGGCGCGCTACGCAAAAAACTGAGCGAGTTGGGTTACGAGTTCACCTCTGAAACAGACACCGAAGTCGTTGCCCACTTGCTGGCCCACCATTACAAGCAGAAAGCGAATCTGCTGTGTGCCTTTCGTTCTACGCTCGCCGAATTGCACGGCGCTTACGCCCTCGGCATGATTCACGAGGACGAGCCCAACACCCTTTATTGCGCTCGCATGGGTAGCCCGCTGGTGATAGGCGAGGGCAGCGAGGAGCGTTTTATTGCCTCCGACCCGCTTGCATTGCTTCAGGTAACCGACCAGTTCATCTATCTGGAAGAAGGCGACCATGCGCGCCTGACTCTGGAAAGTCGTGAAATCTGGAGCCGCCGCAACCAGGCGGTCGAATACCCCGTGCTGCGCTATGAGCACGCTGCGCACAGTCTGGACAAGGGCAAGTACCGTCATTACATGCTCAAGGAAATTTACGAACAGCCGGTTGCCATCGCTGATACCCTCGAGGGCACTCTCGCAGACGACCACGTCCTGACGGTAGCCCTTGGCCCGGAAGCGGAAACCCGTCTGGCGGATATAAAGAACATTCATATTGTCGCCTGTGGCACCAGCTATCATGCTGGCCTGGTAGCACGGTACTGGATTGAAGAGCAGGCTGGCTTGCCCTGCCAGGTAGAGGTAGCCAGTGAGTACCGTTACAGAAAGGTTTCGGTGCCAGCCAACAGCCTGCTTATCACCATCTCCCAATCGGGCGAAACAGCAGATACCCTCACAGCATTGCGATACGCCAAGGAGCGGGGGTATCTGGCCAGCCTGGCCATCTGTAACGTGGCGGGTAGCTCGCTGGTGCGCGAAGCCGATTGGCGCTTATTGACAAAGGCGGGGCCGGAAATCGGCGTGGCCTCTACCAAAGCCTTCACCACTCAGCTGGTAGCCCTGTTATGGCTGACCACCGCACTGGCCCAGGTAAACAACCGGGCACCGGAGATGATCAGCGCCAACGTGCGCGCGCTGCGTGGTCTGCCCAGACTGGTGGAGAAAGTACTGCATCTTGATCAACAGATTGCGGAGCTCGCGAACACCTTCGCGACCAAGCACCATGCCCTGTTTCTTGGCCGCGGCCCGCATTACCCGATCGCCATGGAAGGTGCGCTCAAGCTCAAGGAAATCTCCTATATCCATGCCGAAGCCTATGCCGCCGGTGAGCTCAAACACGGCCCGCTGGCCCTGGTAGACGAGAACATGCCGGTAGTCAGCGTCGCCCCCAGCGACAGCCTGCTGGAAAAACTCAAGTCCAACCTGCAGGAAGTCAGCGCCCGCGGCGGCCAATTGATTACCTTCGCCTGCGAACGGGTAGACATGGATGAAGGAGAAGGCATCAGCTATCTCAAATTGCCCTGGGTGTACGAAAGCATTTCGCCGATCGTCTACACCATTCCGTTACAACTGCTCAGCTACCATGTAGCTCTGGTAAAAGGCACCGACGTAGACAAACCGAGAAACCTGGCCAAATCCGTCACCGTAGAATAGAACGCTGCTCCAGGAACGCCACACCCTCCAAGACTCAAACCTCACCACTCAGGACCCTATCCCGCAATGCATAAACTGGAAGACATCAAACTCGCCGTCATCGGTCTGGGCTACGTAGGCTTGCCATTGGCAGTCGAATTCGGCAAAAAGCGCTCGGTAATCGGCTTTGATATCAACCAGCCGCGTATCGACGCGCTCCGTGGTGGTCATGACAGCACGCTGGAAGTAAGCGATGAAGAGCTGATAGAAGCCGCTCAACTCACGTACACCACCAACGCAGCGGATCTGGAAGCTGCCAACGTGTATATCGTCACCGTTCCCACACCGATTGACGAACATAAGCGGCCAGACCTCACACCGCTGTGCAAAGCATCAGAAACGATCGGGAAAACGCTGAAGAAAGGCGATATCGTCATATATGAATCCACCGTGTATCCAGGGGCAACTGAAGAAGAATGCGTACCCGTGCTGGAGCGCATGTCGGGCCTGACCTACAACGTGGATTTCTTTGCCGGTTACAGTCCCGAACGCATCAATCCCGGGGATAAAGAGCATCGCGTTACCAGCATCAAGAAAGTAACCGCCGGTTCTACCCCTGAGGTAGCCGACCTGGTTGATGCGCTGTACAACGAAATCATTACCGTAGGCACCCACAAGGCCACAAGCATCAAGGTGGCTGAAGCCGCCAAGGTAATTGAAAACACCCAGCGTGATCTCAATATTGCCCTGATCAATGAACTGGCCATCATCTTCAACAAGATGGGCATCGACACCGAAGCGGTGCTACAGGCCGCCGGCACCAAATGGAACTTCCTGCCGTTCCGCCCGGGCCTGGTCGGCGGTCATTGCATTGGCGTGGATCCTTACTATCTGACCCACAAGGCGGAGGCGATTGGCTACCACCCGGAAATCATCCTGGCCGGCCGCCGTCTGAACGACAGCATGGGTGCCTATGTGGTGTCACAGCTGGTCAGAAACATGATGAAAAGACGCATCCATGTGGACGGCGCGCGGGTGCTGATCATGGGCCTGACCTTCAAGGAAAACTGCCCGGACCTGCGCAACACCAAGGTTGTGGATATGGTCAAAGAGCTGGGCGACTGCAACATTGCCGTCGACGTGTACGACCCCTGGGTATCCGTAAAAGAAGCCCAGCACGAATATGGCATCACCCCTGTAGCAGAGCCTGCGATCAATGGCTACGACGGCATCATCCTGGCAGTGGGCCACAAACAGTTTGTCGAACTCGGAGCCGAAAACATCCGCCGTTTCGGCAAAGCCGAACACGTCCTCTACGACCTGAAATACATCCTCAGCGCCGAAGAATCCGACCTGCGCCTGTAACCCGGTAAGGTCCAGCCCCAGCTCGACCAACAACATCAGCACTACTAATGCAAGAAGCACTCAATGACCCGCTACGAACAACTCTTGAAAGCACTCCCCGCCAACCCAGAAACCTGGCTCCTCACCGGAGTAGCCGGCTTCATTGGTTCCAATCTTCTGGAAACCCTGCTCAAACTGGATCAAAAGGTCGTTGGCCTCGACAACTTCGCCACCGGCCACCAACACAACCTCGACGAAGTGAAAGGCCTCGTATCGGAAGCCCAGTGGCAACGCTTTACCTTCATTGAGGGTGATATACGCCATCTCGATGACTGTCGCGCCGCCTGCGCCGGCGTTGATTACGTCCTGCATCAGGCCGCCCTCGGCTCCGTGCCACGCTCGATCAACGACCCGATCGCCACCAACGCCACCAATATCGACGGCTTTCTCAACATGCTGGTCGCCGCTCGAGATGCACAGGTACAAAGCTTCACGTACGCCGCCAGCAGCTCCACTTACGGTGATCATCCGGCACTGCCGAAAGTGGAAGAGCACATAGGCAAGCCGCTGTCGCCCTATGCAGTCACCAAGTACGTAAATGAACTCTACGCCGATGTGTTCGCAACAACCTATGGCTTCAATACCATCGGGCTGCGCTACTTCAACGTCTTCGGTCAACGGCAGGATCCGGACGGCGCATACGCTGCGGTTATCCCGAAATGGACAGCAGCCATGATCAAGGGGGACGAGGTCTTTATCAACGGTGATGGTCAGACCAGCCGCGACTTCTGTTTTATCGACAACGCTGTTCAGGCAAATCTACTGGCCGCAACGGCGAAAGCAGAAGCACGCAACCAGGTCTACAATGTTGCCGTCGGAGGACGTACCGATCTCAACCAGCTGTTCACTGCCATACAATCGAGCTTGGGCAAGAACGGTGTCTCTTATGAACAAAAGCCATGTTATAGAGATTTTCGTGCGGGGGATGTGCGACACTCGCAAGCAGACATCAGCAAGGCCGGAACCCTGCTGGGGTATGAACCCGGGTTTGAGATCCGAGCCGGAATTGACAAGGCCATGCCTTGGTATATCCAATATTTGACTGCGAATCAGAAATCCCACCATGTTTAATAACATCCTGGTGTTGTGCATCGGCAACATCTGCCGCAGCCCGGTGGCCGCGGCTCTGCTGAAAGTTCATTTACCGGGCAAAACAATCCAGTCCGCCGGCCTGGGTGCCCTGGTTGGCCATGAAGCCGACCCAATAGCTGCTGAACTCGCTGCCCAGTGCGGCCTGGATCTCAGCGCGCACCGCGCGCAAAAAGTTACTACAGACCAGTTGCGCTGGGCCGACCTCATTCTGGTAATGAGTGAAGGTCAACGAACCCAGGTGCGTGCCAAAGACCCCACCGCAGCAGGTAAAGTCATGCTGTTAAGCCACTGGTTACCAGGCAAGCCAGATATACCTGACCCCTATAAAAAGAGCCGCGAAGCGTTTACCCACGTGCACAGCATGCTGCAAACAGCAGTACAAGCCTGGCTCACCAAATTGAACTGACGACCAAGAGTAACGAATGAGCGAAGCCAACATTTCCGCCAACAAATCCAACCAACATCATAACAACGACGAAATAGACATCGGTTTCCTGCTGGGCAGTCTCTGGGATCACAAGCTCCTCATCGGTACGCTTGCAGTCATTTTTGCCATGGCAGGGCTTGTTTATGCCACGCTGACTACGCCCATCTACCAGGCGGATGCGCTGGTTCAGGTAGAGAAGAAGTCCGGTACCATATCCGGGACGGATATGTCGCAGTTGCTCGGCGCTCAAGAAGGCAGCGATACCAGCACCGAAATTGAAATCCTGCGCTCGCGGCTTATTCTTGGCCAGGTCGTCGATCAGACGGATCTGGATATTGAAATTCAACCCCATAGCCTGCCGATTGTCGGCGATTGGCTGCGCCGTAAGGGCGTCAGCCGTCCTGGCTTCTGGCAAGGCAACTCCTCGGTGTGGGGCGGTGAGAGCCTCACCGTCAGCGAGCTGGTCACCGGCCATGAAAGCGGCACGCAAAGCTTTGTGCTTCAATCATTGGGTAATGGCCAGTATCAACTGTTCGACACCCAGGGCGTCGAATTGGCGCAGGGTAGTGTTGGCCAGAAGCTCATAGTTGAAGAGCCCTGGGTGGAGCTGGTAGTAGCGGAGCTTAAAGCCCCGGCCGGTGCCATGTTTACCGTTATCAAGAAGAGCCGCCTGGCAGCCATCAATAACCTCAAGAGTCGCCTGGAGGTGCTTGCGCAAGGCAAGGACACCGGTATTCTCCGTCTTGTGCTGAAAGGGCCGGATCGGCAGGAGCTGGTGCGCAGTTTGAATGCTACCAACCAGGTGTTTCTGACCCAGAACATCGCCCGCCAGGCGGCCGAAGCTGAAAAGAGTCTGGCCTTTCTGGAAGAGCAGGCCCCCCAGGTGCGAGCCGAGCTCAACGAGGCTGAAAACAGACTCAACGAATATCGGCTGCAGAACGACAGTATCGACCTGAGCTTTGAAACCCAGAATGCGCTGACCAGCTTGGTAACGATTGAAGCCAGCCTCAATGAAATGGAGCTGCAGGAATCCGAGCTGGCGCGCAGCTTCACCCCCAACCACCCGGTCTACCGCGCGCTATTGGAGAAAAAAGGCCAATTGATGCGGGAGAAAGCCCGGCTGGAAGAGCGCAGCGGCAACCTGCCAGAAACCCAGCAGCAGGTATTGCGCCTCAGCCGGGATGTGCAGGTCACCCAGGAAATTTACGTACAACTGCTCAACCGCATGCAGGAATTGAGACTGGTACGGGCCGGCACAGTAGGTAACGTGCGCATCCTCGACGATGCCGTAGCTCAGGGCCAGGTGGCACCACGCCGTAGCCTGATTGTTTCCATCGCCTGTCTCAGTGGTCTGCTGCTTGGCATGATCATTGTGCTGCTGCGTGCTGCCTTCAATCGCGCAATTGTATCGCCTGAACAACTCGAGGAGCTGGATCTGCCGGTATATGCAACTGTACCGCTGTCCGAAGAGGAAAAAAGCCGAACAAGCAAACCGAAGAAAACAACAGGGCGGCGCTTGCTGACCAGCCCAGGGCAGAACCGCCTGCTCGCCGCCCGAAACCCCGCAGACGTTGCGATAGAGGCCATCCGTAGTCTGCGTACGTCACTGCACTTCGCCATGATGGATGCCAACGACAATCGTCTGGTCGTCACGGGTTCCAGTCCGGGTGTCGGCAAAAGCTTTGTCTCCACCAACCTGGCCGCTGTCTGTACCCAGGCCGGACAGAAAGTAGTGGTAGTCGATGCCGACATGCGCAAGGGCTATCTGCATGAGGTGTTTGGCGCAGCGGCGCAAAGTGGTTTATCAGATGTGCTGTCTGGCCAGCTGGAGTTTGCGCAGGCGGTACGCAGCTCGGATGTAAAGGGCCTCAGTTGGGTCAGCCGCGGCAGCGCGCCGCCCAACCCGTCAGAACTGTTGATGCAAGCACGCTTCAGCGAGTTTCTGACGTTCCTGAGCCAACACTTCGACCTGGTGATTGTTGATACCCCACCGATTCTGGCCGTTACCGATGCTGCCATCATTGGCAAACAATGCGGCACCACGCTGATGGTCGTCCGCTTCGGCATGAACACACCCAAGGAGGTGCAGATTGCTGAAGGTCGCCTGGCTACTGCCGGCGTTCTTGTCAAGGGCACCATCCTTAACGCCATGGAAAAGAAAGCGGCGACCAGTTACGGGTATTACGGGTATTACAACTACGCCTACAAATCCGAGTAGGCAGGCCACAAAGGGGGCTGATCCTTCGCGGTCAGGCCCCCAAAGCCAGCGACGATCTCCCAAAGCCAGTGCCAATCACCAAAAAAGCACCCATTAATGTTCACCCAACTGAAAGAACTCTACTCCCTGCTCACCAACGAGCAACGCAAAAAGCTCCGCCGCCTCCAGTTCCTGGTCGTCCTCATGGCCTTCGCAGAGCTGGGCAGCGTGCTTTCCATCGGCCCCTTCATGGCCCTGGTAGGAGACATGAGCCAACTACAGGGCGATGGCATAGCAGGCGACATCTTCCGTATGAGCGGCCTGGAAGACCCCCGCACCTTCCTGTTCTGGGCAGGCATCGGCGTTCTGGTAGCCCTTGCCATCGCCGCACTCATCTCCATGTTCACCATCTGGCGCCTGTCCATGTACGGTGCAAGAGTAGGCGCAGAGCTCAGCAGCCGCCTTTACCGGCACTACATGCACCAACCCTGGCTGTTCCACTCCAGCGGCAGCAGCAGTCAGCTTACCAACCAGATTGCCCAGGAATGCACGCGAATTACTGGCGGCATCATCAATCCGTTAATGCAGATGAACGCGCGCATCGTGATGGCTGCACTCATGACTATCGCCATATTTGTATTCAATCCGGCCGTCGCCATCACCGGATTAGTCATCTTCGCCGTAGCCTATATAGCCATGTACAGAATCGTGCGCCAACGCCTGATCAGAAATGGCGGCACCATCACTTCTGCCCAGCGTATGCGCTTCAAGTTAATGGGTGAAGGGTTCGGCGGCATTAAGGACGCACTGCTGCTGGGCAGGCAGCAGGTTTTCACGGACCGGTTTGATCAAGCCAGCACCCGCTTTGCCGATGCCCAAGGCAAAAACCAGGTAATGAGCCAGATACCCCGCTTCGTGATGGAGCTGGTGGCCTTTGGCAGCGTCATCTTCCTGATTCTGTACCTGCTCGCCGCGCACGACGGCAATCTGGGCACCATACTGCCGCTACTCTCCGTCTATGCTTTGGCAGGCTTCAAATTGCTGCCGGCATTTCAGCAGATATACAGCAGCATTTCCGGCATACGAGGTAACCTGACCGCCTTTGAAGGGCTCCGCGAAGACCTGAGAGCCAGCGCCACAGCAACGCAGCAACTCACCTGCAAAGAAAACGCCGGGGAACATGTAACTCCTCACAAGTCCATCGAACTGAAAAACGTACAGTTCACCTACCCAGGTAAAGCAGAGCCCGCCCTTCGGGACCTGACAATGACCATCGGTGTAAATCAGGTTATCGGCCTGGTAGGCGCCTCCGGCTCCGGTAAGTCCACAGCCATTGATCTCCTGCTTGGGCTGATTCAGCCAGAAATGGGTGAGTTACTGATAGACGGCAAACCCATAACCAAACCGCAGCTTCGTGCCTGGCAGAACTCCCTGGGATTCGTACCGCAATCCATCTTCCTGGCCGACAGCAGCATCCGCGAGAACATAGCCTTCGGTTTGCCGCCCGAGTTGGTGGAGGAAGAAAAGGTCCAGCGGGCAGCCACCATGGCTCATCTGGATGAGCTATTGGCAGAACTCCCAGACGGTTTGAATACCAGAGTCGGGGAGCGGGGCGTTCAGCTCTCAGGTGGCCAGCGCCAGCGTATTGGTATTGCCCGAGCGCTCTACCACGATGCAGCTGTGCTTATTCTGGACGAGGCCACCAGTGCGCTGGATGGCATTACCGAAAAGCTCATTATGGACGCGATTCATGATTTTTCCGGAAAGAAAACCATCATCATGATTGCGCACCGGCTCACTACCGTTAAACAGTGCGACGTCATTTTCATGATGGCGCAGGGTAAAGTTGTTGACTCGGGAACCTTTGACGAACTGTCTGCTCGTAATCAGGTATTCCAGCGAATGGCAAACTACATTTAAATATCCAAAAGTGATTCATGAAATGAACTTATTGTGTTCGGCTACATTAGACAAATTTTGGCTAGATGTTATGGAGGAAATTGAAGAAAAACGCGGGATAAAGCCTGTCTATTGGGTTGGTTCGCCTCTGTCATCTGTAAAGCCTGAAAATTGTTATGTTCACGATGTGTGGGAGGCTTTTGCGTTAGATGGGTGTGTTCCTGATTGGGAGAATAAAGCGGATTCTTTTGATGTTTCTAAGATTGGTCGTAGTGAATATTATAACTATCTAAAGATTCTGGATCGTGTCGATTTTGATGGTGGATTCTCGTTCTCTGAGAGGGATGACTTATTTAAGCGTCATTTAAGTTATTGGTCTTATGTTCTTAAGCATTTTGAGGTGGACGTGGTTTTTTTTTCTAATGCTCCTCATATGCCATATGATTACCCATTGTATCTTTGCGCGAAAATAATGGGTCTAAAAGTGTTGATGTTTAACGTGTCTTCTCTTCGCGGTTGGCACTATTTGACAGAGGAAGTTGGGGGGAAGGCACTAACCGCGAGTGACAATGATCTCGACAAAAGAGAGGTCGATGAGCTACATGCCGCTTCAATTGAGCCTTATTTGTTTTCGAAGCACCAGCAACCTTGGTACATGAAACATCAGTCTGATAAGCAAAGATCTTTTCGTATTAAAATGTCGACTGTTCCATATTTTGCTTTTTTGTACTTGCTGTCTTCTAGTCTTGTGGGTTGGTTATTTGGGCGAAAAACGGCTAGGTCTAGTTTCTTTTGGACGGGTAAATTAGGGTCATTTAAGTTCTACGATGGTGTTTACGTTAAGAAGGCTGTTAGCATCTTTGATGTTTATAATATGAAAGTCAAAGGCGAAAGGAAAAAAAAGAAATTAAAAAAAGAGTATGATAAATTCTCGACTTCCTTTGATCCTTCCAGTGTCGGACGTTATGTTTATTTTCCTATGCACTATCAGCCGGAATTGACAACGACTCCCTTAGGAAATGAATCATCTGATCAGTTTTATGTGATAAGAGCGTTGAGCCGGTCCCTGCCGAAAGGGTACAAGTTAGTGGTGAAGGAGCATCCGTCCCAATTTTTTCGTGTGCTTTTTGGTGAGCAGGGCCGGCACGTGGGTTGTTGGGAGTTAGTGTCACGCTTGAATAATGTTGTGCTAGCCGATCTCTCTGTCTCCTCTATATCTCTTATTCAGAATGCTAGCGCTGTAGTTACAATAACGGGTACCGCAGGATGGGAGGCGATGGTCAATGGGAAGCCTTGTTTACACTTTGGGGGAGCGTGGTACCAAGATTTTCCTCAAAGCACAAAGGTGAATTTTTCTGACGTTAAATCCAAATTGGTTGCCGCGCTGGATAGTGAAACGTGTGAAAAAATAGTTATAAATGATGTAATAGAAAATTTTGGTAAGAAAGCGATTAGAACAGATATTCATGGCGTGCTAGGAGGGAGTTTATCTAGAAGCTCATCCATAACTGCTGGGTATATATTACGAATAATTTGATTTATCTTTAAACTAAGCGAAAGGACGATTAATCCATGCTTAAGCATTCCACCATCCTAATAACCGGCGGCACAGGCTCCTTCGGCCACAAATTCATCCCGATGACTCTCGAAAAATATAACCCGAAGAAAATCATCGTCTTCTCCCGTGACGAGATGAAGCAGTGGGAAATGGCCAAGCTGTTCCAAGGTGACGACCGCCTACGCTTCTTTATTGGCGATGTGCGTGACAAAGACCGCCTCTACCGCGCACTGGATGGCGTCGATTATGTCGTCCATGCCGCCGCCACAAAGATCGTGCCCACAGCCGAATACAACCCCTTTGAATGCATCAAGACCAACATCAACGGCGCGATGAACCTGATTGACGCCTGCATTGATAAAAAGGTCAAAGGGGTGGTTGCTCTGTCTACCGACAAAGCCAGCAGCCCCATTAACCTCTACGGCGCTACCAAACTCGCCTCAGACAAACTCTTTGTTGCGGGCAACTCCTATGCCGGCGGGCACGAAACCCGCTTCTCTGTCGTGCGCTACGGCAACGTCATGGGCTCCCGTGGCTCGGTTATCCCCTTCTTCATGTCGATCAAAGAAAAAGGCGTACTGCCGATTACCGACCCGCGCATGACCCGCTTCATGATCAGCCTGGAGCAGGGTGTCGAACTGGTTTGGCACGCCTTTGAGGACATGGTCGGAGGGGAGATCTATGTGAAAAAGATTCCCTCAATGAAAATGACCGACCTGGCCCGCGTAGTAGCACCGGAAGCAGAGCAGAAGGTGGTCGGCATTCGCCCAGGCGAGAAGCTGCACGAGCAGATGATCGGCGCGGAAGACTCGTACTTCACCTATGAATACCCGGAGCACTTCAAGATCCTGCCCAACATCAACAACTGGGGTAGCTGCCCGAACCGGATCAAGGACGGTAAAAAGGTTGAAGAAGGCTTTATCTATGCCAGTGACAACAATACGGAATGGATGACCGATAGCGAGTTACAGGCCTGGATTGAACAGAACTACAACGAAATCGGTAAGATCTGATCATGATTCCCTACGGCAAGCAGGACATCAGCCAGGCAGACATTGATGCAGTGCTTGAGGCGCTGCAGTCAGATTTTCTCACTCAGGGCCCCAAAGTCCCTGAGTTTGAGGCCAAGGTTGCAGCCCACGTGGGTGCCAAGCACGGGCTGGCAGTCAATAGCGCCACCTCGGCGTTGCACATCGCATGTCTGGCCCTGGGCCTGGGCGAGGGCGACTGGTTATGGACCACGCCCATCACCTTTGTGGCCTCGGCCAACTGCGGTTTGTATTGCGGCGCCAAAGTGGATTTTGTGGATATTGACCCGCAAACCTACAACCTGTGCCCGAACAAGCTCGCGGTAAAGCTGGAGCAGGCGAAACAGGAAGACCGCCTGCCAAGAGTGCTGGTAGCTGTTCACCTCTGCGGCCAGCCGTGCGACATGGAAGCGATCCACAAGCTGGGCCAGCAATACGGCTTCCGCATTATTGAAGACGCGTCCCACGCCATCGGCGGCAAGTACCGGGGCGAGTTTATCGGTAACGGCCGCTACAGCGACATTACCGTGTTCAGCTTCCACCCGGTGAAAATTGTCACCACCGCCGAAGGCGGTATGGCCCTGACCAACAGCGATGAACTGGCCAGCCAAATGAACCTGCTGCGCAGCCACGGTGTCACCCGGGACCAGAATCTGATGACCCACGAGCCGGATGGCCCCTGGTACTACCAGCAGGTGGATCTCGGGTTCAACTACCGCATGACAGAGCTGCAAGCGGCACTGGGCGTGAGCCAGATGGACCGGCTGGATGCCTTCGTTGCCCGACGCCACGAACTGGCAAAGCGTTATGACCAGCTGTTGGCCGACCTGCCCGTGACCACGCCCTGGCAGCACCCGGACAGCTATTCCGGCCTGCATCTGTACGTGATTCGCCTGCAGCTGGACAACATCAGCAAAAATCACCGGCAGGTGTTTGAATCCCTGCGGGAGCAGGGGATTGGCGTAAACCTGCACTACATCCCGGTGCATACCCAGCCCTATTATCAGACTATGGGATTCGCCGCCGAGGACTTCCCGGAGGCAATGGCGTATTACCGTGAAGCGATCAGCTTGCCGATGTTTCAAGGGTTGACGGATGAGCAGCAGGGCACTGTAGTTAAATGTCTTTATCGAGCTTTGTCGTGATGAAAATTGCTCTGGGTACCGTGCAGTTTGGCTTGGAATACGGTGTAGCTAACACTAAGGGGCGCGTTCCTGAAGAAACTGCTCAAGATATTCTCGGTCTCGCGTGCGAACTGGGTGTGGATACTTTAGATACTGCTTCAGCATACGGTACTAGTGAAGAGGTACTTGGCCGCACGGGTGTTGATGCTTTCAAAGTGATATCGAAAGTCCCCCCGGGTACAGAGCATATTGAAAAGCCTGCAAACTGGGTCAAACGCAGCATTGATCAATCTCTCAGAAATCTTCGATGCGATTCACTCTATGGTCTGCTCTTGCATCGGCCTCTGGATTTACTTCAGACAAATGGCCGAGAACTCTATGACGCGCTGGTAGATATCAAACGACAGGGGTTAGCGGAGAAAATCGGCATCTCCGTCTATGGGCCTGACAATTTGGACAAGTTGGCTGCCTTCGATTTTGATCTGGTACAGGCACCAATGAATATTCTGGACCGACGCATGAAAAACTCTGGGTGGCTTGAAAAGTTAAACAAACAAGGCACCGAGGTCCACATAAGGTCTGCGTTTCTTCAGGGGCTGCTGCTGATGCCTGAAGCGCAGCGGCCGGAATACTTCAAACCATGGCGAAACCTGTTCGCTGAATATGATGCTTGGGTCGCAAGCCAGCAATTAACACCTTTGCAGGCTTGTCTGGGTTACCTGAATGGTCATACTGAAATTAACAAGATCGTGGTTGGTGTGGACACACCTGAGCAGCTTCGGGAAATTGTATCGGCTGCCAAAACGCCGATCCCCACAGTACCCGGAAACATGCAAACAAGTGATCTCAACTTAATTAATCCAGGCTTATGGGCACTATGACCATCAAAATCGGCGTACTCGGGCTTTCTGATGGGAACGGACATCCGTATTCGTGGAGTGCTATTTTCAACGGGTACAATCCAGAGGCTATGGAGTTGTGTGGATTTCCGGTGATTCCAAGGTACCTTGAGCAACAGCAGTGGCCGGAAAGCCGCATTCAGGGTGCTGAAGTAGTAGCGGTATGGACCCAAGATGGAACGCTGTCTCAGAAGGTTGCGAAGGCTGCAAAAATTGCCAAGGTGGTCTCCAGCCCCGACGATATGATCGGAGACGTAGATGCTGTTCTGCTTGCAAGGGATGATGCTGAGAACCATCTGGAATTGGCGGCCCCTTTTCTGAAAGCGGGATTGCCGATCTACATTGATAAGCCAATTGCACTGTCGATAGCTGGCCTGAACAAAGTATACGAGCTGGAACAATACCCGGGACAGATTTTTACGTGTTCCGCGTTGAGATACAGTCATGAGCTGAAGTTGTCACAAGAAGACCGACAGGAGATTGGTGAAATCCGAGAGATCGTCGCATTCACGCCGAAGTCCTGGAACAAGTATGCAGTGCACATTATCGAGCCGGTGCTGAGCATGCTCCCTGAATTTGATGAGCCTGTTAGGTTCAGTGGAGGAGGTCTCAATAGGTTTCCGGAGGATACGGCTGGGGCGCTTCTTGTCAACTGGCGCAGCGGGGTGCAGACAGCCTTCTTCGCAACCGGGGATGGAGTATCGCCAATATCGATTCGCATTGTCGGAACGAAAGGATTTAAGGATTTACTCTTCAGTGACTCGTTTTCAGCATTTAGGTCTGCTCTGGAAGCGTTCTTGGAAGGAGTCAGGAATCAAACGGTCGCTTCTCCGAAAAGCTTTAACACATCAGTTGTTCAATTGTTGGAAAGGGGAGCTTCATGACTCAGACGATCCTGATCACGGGCGGAACCGGTAAGTTTGGACGAAAGTTTGTACAGCATTTTCTGGCAAAGAAGTGGCGGGTTCTTTTTACCACAACCTCTCAAGTTCGTGGTGACAATTTCATCGAGGAGCTTGGCAGGCCAGATGGTGTGGTGGCGATTCCTTCCGATCTTATCAGCCCCACAGCAGTAAATGAGTTGTTAGGGGTACTGACGAAAACGGGGTATGGCGTCAATCATCTGGTCAATAATGCCCGCAGCCTCGATTCACTCAAAACAGACGCCTTGGGACAAACCAGTCGTGAAGACTTCATGGCTGAGTATTTGATGGATGTGGTGGTTCCTTACGAACTCTCTATGGGGCTTTTCAACGCTCAACCAGACGAGTTGAAAACGATTACAAACATCGGATCCCAATATGGTGTTGTTGCAGCCAATCCTCACTTGTACGAGGACTATCCCAAACAGTCACCGATCCAGTATGGCGTAGCAAAAGCTGCTCTTGGCCATCTGACTAAAGAGCTTGCCGTTCGAATGGCCGGTAAGGGAGTCCGGGTTAACTGCATCGCATACGGCGGTGTTGAAGGCCGTGTAAATGATGCCTTTAAGGTCCGGTATGCGGCGTTAACTCCTTCAGCACGTATGCTTGCAGAAGATGAAGTAGCCGGGCCGTTGGATTTTTTGGTTGCACAATCCAGTAGTGCGGTTACGGGGCAAACGTTGATAGCAGACGGTGGTTGGTCGATATGGTGAAGCAGCGCATTGCAATTATACCTGCCCGTGGTGGCTCTAAGCGTATTCCGCATAAAAACATCATTGAGTTTTGCGGCAAGCCGATGATTGCTTGGACTATTCAAGCCGCGAAAGAGTCAGGCCTGTTTGACCGGATTCTGGTATCAACAGACGACCAACGCATTGCAGAAGTCTCGAAAACGTGGGGCGCAGAGGTTCCATTTTTAAGAGCCAGTTATTCGGACGACCACACCCCTGTAAGTGCAGCGACCGTTTCCGCATTGCAGCAAGCCATGGATTATTGGGGGGATAGTTACACCTCAGTCACGCAGTTGATGGCGAATTGTCCGCTGCGGTCTGCGGACGATATCACGCAGGCGATTACCCAATTTGAAACGCAGGATCGCAGTTTCCAGATCAGTTGCTTCAAGTACGGCTGGATGAATCCCTGGTGGGCTGTGAAACTCGACACTAAGGGGCACCCTGAACGCCTGTTCCCTGAGACCGCATGCCAGCGGTCTCAGGACTTGCCGGAGCTATTCTGCCCAACCGGAGCTATATGGGTTGCGAGGGCAGATATGTTTCTAGAGGCAAAAACATTCTACGGTCCCAATCACGTATTTGAACCTATGTCCTGGGAAAGCGCGGTCGACATAGACGATTACGATGACATGCGGTTCGCTGAGGCGTTGAGTCAAAGAGTGTTTGTGAAGAAATGAGTCAAGTGCCTATACGCGTTGCTTTCCGCACAGACGCCTCCGTCCAGATCGGCACCGGCCACGTGATGCGGTGCCTGACACTGGCCGATGAACTCACCCGCCAGGGCCACGAATGCCGGTTTGTTTGTCGTGAACATGAAGGGCATCTGGGCGACCTGATTGCGGGCAATGGCTACGGTTTAACCCTGTTGCCGGCGCACAGTGATAACGAGCTGGACACGAAAGACAGTCGCTCTGACAACTACACCCTGTGGCTGGGAGTGCCCTGGCAACAAGACGCCCGCCAAACACTGGATGCCCTTACATCCTGGCAACCAGACTGGCTGGTGGTTGACCATTACGCGCTGGATGCGGAGTGGGAGCGCGCTCTGGCCGACGGCGTCGGCAGCATTATGGTAATTGACGATCTGGCGAATCGCTGCCATGAGTGTACGCTGTTGCTGGATCAGAACCTTGGACGGGTAGCGTCGGATTACGATGGTCTTTTGCCCGTGGACTGTCAGCGACTGATCGGCCCGGGTTATGCCTTGTTGCGTCCGGAATTTGCGAATCTTCGGGAGCGAAGTCTGAACCGGCGTAAGCAGCCGGAACTGAAGCGTATTCTGGTTTCATTGGGTGGCGTCGACCGTACCAACGTAACGGGCCAGGTGCTCGACGCACTCTCTGAATCAGCGCTGCCGACGAGTACAGAGTTGGACATCATCATGGGGGCAGCGGCACCGTATCTGGAGGAAGTCCGGCAGCAGGTCGCCGAATTGCCGTTCAAGGCAACGGTGAATGTAGGTGTAACCGATATGGCAGAGCGGATGTGCTTGACGGACTTGTCTATCGGGGCTGCAGGAGGAACCTCCTGGGAGCGTTGTTGTTTAGGGCTTCCTGTCGTATTGGTCGTCCTCGCTGAGAATCAGGTTGCCGGCGCAACCGCCTTGGAAACATGTGGTGCTGCGGTAAAGATCGATGACGCGGACCAGCTTTTAGCCACTTTACCTTTTGTATTGGTGGCACTTTTCGAGCCTGGGCGGCTTGAACGGATGAGTGATGCGGCTGCTGGTATCACCGATGGCGGCGGCGTGTTCCGGGCACTTCAAGCGATGGGTGCAGCGGGTGGGAGAGATTGATGACGGATCACAGCCTCCGACCAATGACCGAGTCAGACCTTGAACAGGTTCTGCAATGGCGCAACCATCTTGAGGTGCGCCGCTACATGTACACTACCCATGAGATTCGCCTTGAAGAACACCGCAAGTGGTTTATGAATGCCACTACTAACCCTGCCATAGAGCTTCTGATTTATGAGCAAGCTAGAAAGGCGCAAGGCTTTGTTAACATCACCCGAACACGTTGCCCGGCAGTGGCGGACTGGGGCTTTTACCTGGCGCCGGACGCACCGAAAGGCAGCGGTCGGCAGCTTGGCAGGCAAGCTCTCAACTACGCTTTCACAGAGTTAAGCCTTCACAAAGTTTGTGGGCAAGCGCTCGGGTTTAACGAGCGTTCAATTGCGTTTCATAAAAGACTGGGCTTTACCGAAGAGGCCCGCCTGCGGGATCAGCACTTTGATGGTGGTCAGTTTCACGATGTTGTGTGCTTTGGTCTTCTAAACCGCGAATGGCAAGCACAGATTAAGGACTGAAGAATGAATGAACCTGGAATCGTAATTGCCGGCCGGGAGATTTCCCGAAACCAGCCGCCCTATATTATCGCCGAGCTTTCAGCTAACCATAACGGCAAGCTGGAAACCGCCCTGAAGATCATCGAAGAAGCCGCCAAAGCCGGCGCGGATGCAGTCAAACTGCAGACATACCGCCCAGACACCATCACACTGGATTCCGACGCTGACGAATTCAAAATCAAAGGCGGGCTTTGGGATGGCCGAACCCTCTACGAACTCTATGAAGAAGCACATATGCCCTGGGAATGGCACAAACCTCTGTTTGAGCATGCCAGGAAAATCGGCATACCCATTTTCAGCTCGCCCTTCGACGCCACCGCAGTGGACTTGCTCGAAGACCTGAACGCACCGGCCTATAAAATTGCCTCGTTCGAAGCGGTCGACCTGCCGCTGATCCGTTATGTGGCGGCAACCGGCAAGCCGATGATCATCTCCACTGGCATGGCAGACGCTGAGGAAATTCAGGAAGCCATCGAAGCAGCACGCGGAGGCGGCTGCAAGCAATTGGCAATTCTCCACTGTGTAAGCGGCTACCCGGCCCCGGCAGAAGATTACAACCTGCGCACCATCGGCGACATGATCGAACGCTTTGGCCTGGTTACCGGCCTGTCGGACCACACGCTGGATAACACCACCGCCATTGCCAGTGTGGTACTTGGTGCTTCCATTATTGAAAAGCATTTCACTCTCAACCGAAATGGTGGCGGCCCGGACGACAGCTTCTCACTGGAGCCTGCAGATCTCACTGCTTTGTGTCGAGATAGCAAAACCGCCTGGAAAGCACTGGGACAAGTAGATTACGGCCGGAAATCAAGCGAGCAGGGTAATGCCCAGTTTCGGCGCTCGTTGTATTTCGTGAAGGATATGAAAGCCGGGGATGTGATTACTGCGGATTGTGTGCGGAGTGTACGGCCGGGGTATGGGTTGGCACCGAAGTATTTGGATAGGGTGATAGGGCAGGTGGTTGGGCGTGAAGTCAGTGCAAATACGCCGGTTACGGAAGATGTGTTGAATTGAGACGCAGCGTAAGACAACGCCCTGTGTTGTTTCCGGGCTTCACAAGAGAAGTGATAATCCTTGAAAAAAGACCTGTTTTTCTGCTTTACCCCTCTTCAAGTGCTCATCGCAAAATCGATTATCCTCGCTGAGGAGTATGAAGGTGGCCGACCGGAGTGTTATGTGTTCGCACTCTCGGATTCAAAAAGGTACAAACACTACCACGAGCTAATTGAGCCCCTTTGCTCGAAGGCTGAGTTCGTAACGTCGTTACCATCATTCCCTTTCTACCTCGCCTGGCTTAAAAAAAGGTTCGCCAATTCAAACTATCGGCATATTTACATCTCGAGCATCGACTCGGTGTATGTGCAGTTCGTTTTATCTTGGGTCGGTTTTGACGAGGTCCGTACTTTTGATGATGGTACGGCGAACATTCTTGAATCCAGCAAGTACTATCGTGATGAGCCCAGTGTTGGTCCTAAACTAAAAAGTTTGATTTGGAGCGCCTTTGGGAACCGGTATTCAAAAAAAAGAATTATCAACAAAAGTTCGGTTCACTACACGTTGTACCCGGACTTTAAAAATTTGATAGAAAACCTGAAGCCAGTTTCTCTGAATTTTTCTGGCGTCGATAGTGGCTGCGAGAAGAAAAAAGATCGAATCCTTGTCTTTGTCGGCACAGTTCTGAAGGATGTAATACAAAGTACGGGCGACCAAACGTTACTTGTTGAGCGGATTCGAGCATATCATCTCGATCAGTCGAAATACGATGCTGTTTACCTTCCTCACCCGAGGGATGAGTTTGACTATTTTCCCGAAATTCCCAAGCGAGAATCCACGTTGATTGCTGAGGAAGTAATTTTTGAACTCCTTAATGAGTACGAAGAAATCGAGTTGGTGGGTTTTGGTAGCAGTACACAGTTTAACCTGATGGCCCAGCCATCAGTAAGAAATGTTGTTCTCGATTCTCATCTGCTACAACCGCGTATGAGACAACTTATTCAAATGCTGGCCGGGTCCGGAGCAGAGCATGTGATGCTCGACTGAGCGTATTCCAATCCAAATTCGAGTTTATACATGAAAATAGTCTTCCTCGGCGGCAACTTTGACCTATCCGGTGGTACCGAACGTGTTGCCACAATTATAGCCAACCACCTCGCCGAAGCAGGGCACAAAGTGGTTGTGGCAAGTGTGTATGGCGGAGAAAAGCCCTTCTTCTCACTGCATCAGCGCATTGAAATCAGGTTTATGTTCCGGCAGGTAGGCCGTACTCTGTTCCGGGCGCATCTGCTGATTTACCGGTTGCGAAAGTTACTCAAGGCGGAGAAACCAGATGCCTTAATCGTGGTTGAGTCTATGTTGGCACTCTTCACCATTCCGGCAACCGCAGGCTTGGATTTGAAGCATATTTGCTGGGAGCACTTCAATTTCAATAATGACCTCGGAAGGAAAGGCCGAAGAATCGCCCGACAGCTTGCAGCCAAATATTGCGATGTGATCGTGACGTTGACCGAGAAGGACAAGCAGTATTGGCAAAATGGCACCACGGGTTCCGCCAGGATTGTCTCGATTCCAAATCCCTCGCCTTTTCCCGTTCAGGATGTTGTACCGGTTGCAGACAAGGAAAAGATAGTTCTCACAGTCGGTCGACTTGTGCCAATAAAAGGTTACGACTTGTTGTTGAGTGCCTGGGCACTCGTTGCGCCAGACGCGCCAGGCTGGACACTCAGAGTTGTGGGTGACGGGCCGGAGATGGAGCGGCTATGCGCTCAGGCCCGCGATCTCGGGGTTGAGCAATCCGTGGAATTTACCGGGGCGACACGTAACGTCGAGGAGCATTACCGAAGAGCGGCACTCTTTTGCATGAGCTCAAGGTTTGAAGGGTTTCCGATGGTGCTGTTGGAGGCATTGTCTTTTGGGTTGCCTGTTGTCAGTTTTGATTGCGAGACTGGGCCTTCGGAGGTGTTAGAGGGTACCGGTGGGCGACTGGCTGCGGCGTTGGATGTGGAAGATCTGGCGGCGAATCTTTTGTATTTTATTGGAAATCCGGGGGAGTGGGGTGAGGTGCAGGCTTTGTCGTTGGGCAAAGCTGCGGGTTATCAGCCTGAGGTTGTCATGGATAGGTGGCGGGGCGTGCTTGTCGATATGACGGAACCGGTTAACACGAGCGAAATAATTGAATGAGAATTATGCATGTGGTTTCGGCTCCGGCGGCAGGGGGAGCCGAAGTTTATGTCAAAGATTTGGCGAAAGCGCTGGTAAAAAAGGGGCACGTGGTGACTGTGGCCTTTCTTGGTCGGGCTCGGGAAATCGGCCGTAGTGAAGAATATGAAAAGAAATTTTTAGCCGAGTTGGGTGAAGCTGGGGTCAATTGGTTTTTTATTGGCAATGAATGTCGTAGGAGACCATGGCTTGGAATGTGGCGAGTTAGGCGATTCCTAAAATCAGATGGGACCGAAATTTATCATTCTCACTTGCCGTTTGGAGTGATTTTTGGCGCAGGTTTACTTTGCTCTAAGGTATATACGCATCACAGCATCAACCCTAGGTTGAATTGGCTGACCTACCGAATTTTCAATCAATTAATAGACCGTTACGTAGGAATTTCTAAGGTTTGTGCAGGAAAGCTGAGGGAATATTCTGACCAAGAGGTTACGCCGATTCTCAATGGTGTTGACATTGAAAAATTCCCGAAAGTTAAGCGACCTTTGGTCTCGAATAATGAACTAATAAATGCAATTTCTGTCGGGCGAATCCATCCTCATAAAGGCTACTTCTTTCTAGGGAAACGCTGCATAAATCCACCAACGCTACCTGATCGGGTAGAATCCAATA
>CAYYUQ010000011.1:0-54363 GCA_964474945.1 uncultured Halopseudomonas sp.
GACCATAGCGGCCTGACTTAAACGAAATGGCCTCCATAAAACCCGGTACGATTCAGTTGAATTGTTCAACCCTGAGGATGATAATGCTTCTCTTTTGTGGCGATGTTTCACCTCGCCGTTGCTGGAGATACCGATGAGAGCGGTTTGGATAATCCTGATAGCAGGATTGTTGTCAGGTTCGGCGTTAGCGCAGAGCGCCGGCGAGCAGGCGTTGAACGAAAGTGAAGCCTTGATGACGGACGCACAGCGTTCGCAGCAGCGTATCGATCAGCTCGACGATGCGACCCGGGAAGCACTGAATCGCTACCGCCATGCCATCCAGCAGAAGGATCAGTTGGCCGGGTATAACGCACAGCTGGCTGAGATGGTCGAGACCCAGCGCCGGGAGCTGGATGACCTTCAGGCTCAGTTGGCGACCATCGAGGAAACCCAGGCTGAAGTCATGCCCATGCTCCAGCGCATGCTTGGCTCTCTGGAGCAATTTATCGAGCTGGATGTGCCCTTCCTTGAAGATGAACGTGCCGACCGTCTGGCTCAGCTCAAGGCGCTGATGATCCGCCCTGAAGTGAGCGTGGCGGAAAAATATCGCCGGGTGCTGGAGGCCTATCAGATTGAAAGCGACTACGGCCGCACGCTGGAAGCCTGGCGTGGCAGTCTGGAAATCGAGGGTGGTGAGCGTGTGGTTGAATTCTTGCGGCTGGGTCGCTTGATGCTGTTCTATCAGACTCTGGATGGGCACACCCAGGGCTATTGGAATAATGCCGCCCGTGAGTGGCAGTCCTTGCCGGCCAGCTATAACCGTACCCTGCAACAGGGGCTGAGCATGGCTCGGCAACAGCAAACACCCGCCCTGTTGCGTCTGCCTTTGCCTGCGGTCAGTGAACAGGGAGTTGCCCAATGAAGCGCCTATGGATTGCTCTGACTCTGGGCTTCATCAGTCTGCCGGTATTGGCACAACCTGCCTCTCTGGATCAGCTGTTGCAGGATATTCGTGAACTGCGTGCCAATGAGCAGGCGGCCATGCGTGAGCGTGAAGCCGACTTTTTGCGGGAGCGTGATAATCAGCAGCAACTGATGCTGCGGGCCGAACGTGAGCTGGCCCCGATTCAAGCCGAGGCGGATCGGCTCAAGGCCGAGTTTGACCGGCTGGAGCAGGCGCTGACCGATACCGAAGCGGAAATGAAGCAGCGCAGCGGCTATCTCGGCGAGCTGTTCGGCGTAGTGCGCCAGACCGCGTCCGATACCCGCAGCCAATGGCAGGATTCGCTGCTCAACGTCCAGTTTCCAGGACGGCTGGAGCAGCTGGATCGACTGGCCTCTACTGCGCAGATTCCTACCGTTGAGACCCTGGAACAGTTCTGGTTCATGCTGCAGGAAGACATGACGGCCAGCGGCAGCATCACCCGCATTACCGCGCCAGTAATCGATCGCACCGGGCAGCAACAGGATATGCCGGTCGTGCTGGTAGGGCCTTTTGTGGCGCTGGCCGATGAGCAATATCTGAGCTATCGCCCGGACGTGGGTTCCTTGCAGATTGCTGATAAGCAGCCGAGTGGTCGCGGTTTGATTGCTGATTTTCTTGCACCCCGCAGCGAGCTGGCTGATCTGCTGGTCGATCCGACTCGCGGGACCGTGCTGCTGCAGATGCAACAGGCCCCATCCTTTATTGATCGGCTGCATCAGGGCGGTCTGGTTGGTTACGTGATCATGGCGCTGGGTGTACTGGGTGTACTGCTGGCGCTGGCCAAACTGGCCTGGCTGTTCGGGGTATCCCGGCGGATGGATCGCCAGGCTGATGCGCTGGATAACCTGAGTGATGATAACCCGCTGGGACGGATTCTCGGGGTGATTGGCAATGATCCGAAACTGGAGGATCTGGAAACCCTCGAACTGAAACTGGACGAGGCGATTCTGCGTGAAACCCCAGCACTGGATCGCGGTAACGCGCTGATCAAACTGTTGGCTGCGGTGGCACCGCTGCTCGGTCTGCTGGGTACCGTGACCGGGATGATCGTCACCTTTCAGGCGATTACCCTGTTTGGTACCAGTGATCCCAAGTTGATGGCCGGCGGTATCTCTCAGGCGCTGGTGACCACTGTGCTGGGGCTGGTGGTCGCGATTCCGTTATTGTTCCTGCACGCCACGCTGGCAGCGCGCAGCAAGGCGCTGACTCAGGTGCTTGAGCAGCAAAGTGCCGGTCTGATCGCGTTGCATCTGGATCCCGGAGCCAAGCGTGGTGAGTGAAGGGCTGTGGCTGCTGCGCGACTTTCTCGACAGCGGTGGCTGGGTACTCTGGACGATCCTCGTTCTCACCATCGCCTTATGGACGTTGATGGTCGAAAGGCTCTGGTATCTGTGGAAGATCTTCCCCAAGCGCTGCGCTGGGCTGGAGCGCCGTTGGCATTTACGCAGCGACCGCAGCAGCGTCGCCGCTCGCTATGTGCGTCAGGCCTGGTTGTCGGTCGCACGGCAGCGCCTGGAGCGCTTCATGCCGCTGATCCGGGTGTTGATCGCGCTGTGCCCGCTATTGGGTCTGCTGGGCACCGTCAGCGGCATGATCCAGGTATTTGATGTGCTCTCGATGAGCGGAACCGGTAACCCGCGGGCCATGGCGGCCGGGGTGTCCCGGGCCACCATGCCGACCATGGCAGGGATGGTCATCGCCATCAGTGGCCTGTTTTGTCTGGCTCGGCTTGATGCCAAGTCGCGGCTGGCCATGCAGCGGTTGACCGACCGCCTGCATCACGAATAGGAGCTGTAAAACATGCGCATGCGCAGACATTCGGCAAGCAATGACGACGATGCCGGCATTGACCTGACACCCATGCTCGACGTGGTGTTCATCATGCTGATCTTCTTTATCGTCACCAGCACCTTTATCAAGACCACCGGTATCGAGATCAACACGCCGACTGCCGATAGTGCCGAGCAACAACCCAAGGGCAATATTCTGATTGCCGTTGACCCCAATGGGGAGATCTGGATCGACCGTCAACAGGTTGATATCCGTGGTGTGCGAGCGGCGGTAGAGCGTCTGAGGGTGGATCAGCCGGATAGCAGCGTAGTGGTTCAGGCCGATCAGGACGCGCGTAGTGGCGTGGTGATCCGGGTCATGGATCAGGTGCGTATGGCCGGCGTAGCGGACGTGGCACTGGCCGCGACAGCAGGAGACAACTGATGCGGTTGTTGGTCAGCTTTGCCGGTGGTCTGCTGGTAGCGCTGGCGCTGTTCGCGTTGATGGTCGCGCTGGTCATGCCTCCGCAGGGCCAGCGCGAACAGGGCGTGGAGCTGGCGCGCATCAGTTTTGTGCGTAGCGTGGCCGATACCGCCAGTGATAGCCGCCAGCGTCAACCACGCCAGGCGCCGGAGCGCCCGCAGCCACCGGACGTACCCACCCCGCAAACCGCCCAGACGCAACCGCAGGTCAGCACTCAGGTGCAATTGAATATCGAGGTGCCGAGCCTGCCAACGGCAGGGCTGAGCATTGCCGTTACGCCATCCCTGTCCGGATTGACCGCAGCCGAGGCCCCGGCCGTTGCCGCTCCGGCCCCGGCGGCACCCGCGGCAGAACCGCCGCCGGCCTCAGGCCCGGTGACCGCGGAAGAAGTAACCCCGCTGGTGGACATTCCGCCGAACTATCCGCAGCGTGCATTGGCCGCGGGTATTGAAGGGGAAGTGACCCTGTCCTTCACCGTTACCGCCGATGGGCGGGTGGAGAATCTGCAGGTTACACATGCTGAGCCCCGAGGCGTGTTTGAACGTGAAGCCCGTCGTGCGGCCGGGCGCTGGCGCTTTGCTCCGCGCCGGGAGAACGGCCAGCCGGTGGCGCGTGAAGCGACCAAGACCTTGTATTTCCGTCTGGAGGGCAGGTGAGTATGGGTTTTGTCAGATACAGCCGTAACGCGGTATTCGGGCTGACGCTGTTGCTGACGCCGATGCTCGCGTCTGCGCAGCAGGCGATCAATCCGGCCGTATTTGCTGCGCTGAACACAGCCCAGAAAGCTCAGCAGAGCGGTGATCTTGCTCAGGCGCGCAGTACCTTGAACGGGGCGCTGGATAAGGCGTCGGCGGGTAGTCTGGAATTGGCATTGATTCAGCAGCGCCTGGGTTATATTGCGATCAGCGCCGAGCAGTATCCGCAGGCGATTGAATGGCTGAACAAGGCTCTGGCTCATGACCAACTGGACGCTGAAACGGCACGCCAGGATCGGCTCAATCTGGCCCAGTTGTTGGCAGCTCAAGGGCGCTACGCCGACGCCGCCGGACTGCTGGAGCGGGAGCGGCGTAACGCCAGCCTGACGCTGGAGCAGACCCAGTTGCTGGTGCAGTGTTACAGCCGCTTGCGTGACTATGCCAAGGCCATTCCACTGGCCGAGCAGGTGGTCAAGGTCAATGCCGCTGCCGATGATGTCTGGTATCAATTACTGGTCGGCATGAGCTATGAACAGGGTCAATATGCCCGCGCCGCGCAATGGCAGAAGGTGCTGCTCAAGCGCAACCCGAACAAGGCCGAGCACTGGCGGCAACTGGCTGGCCTGCAAAGTCAGGCGGGGGAACAGCGGGCCGCAGCCGCTACCCTGAGGCTGGCCCATGAGGGCGGTTTTGGTTTGACGCAGACTGATCTGGATAATCTGGTGGCGCTGCAGGTAAACGCGGGCGCTCCATGGCAGGCGGCGCGTCTGCTGGAAGAGCTTATCGGTCAGCGCTTGTTGGCTGCGGATGCGGCTCGGCGGGAACGGCTGGCGCAATTATGGACGTCAGCGCGTGATCGCAATCGCGCCCGGGAAGCCTGGGCAGCGCTGGCCAACGGTAGTAACCGGTCGGATCATTGGTTGCGCCTGGCTGGTATGCAACTGGAGGATGGTGACTGGTCAGAACTGCTGGCCACGCTCAAACGCGCGCAGAATGGTGCCAGCAGTCAACAACGTCAGCTGATCCGCCAATGGGAAGACTATGCCCGCTCGGCTATTGAAAGTAGTAGTCAGGGCTGACAGCCGCTCAAAAGCTCAGTAAGCGTAGGGTTCCACGCGGGCGCCGTCGACCCGGTAGCCTGCATTGGCCAGCTCACTCTCCATGAATTCGACCCGCATGACGCCGCTGATCCAGAATGGTTGATAGAGATCGGCCAGCTTGATACCGGTGGTGCTGCGCACATGCACGATCTGATTGGAGGGCGGCGGCGGCACGTGAATGCAGGCGCCGAAATAGGGCACCAGCAGGAACTCCTCTACTTCCATCGCATCGGTAATACCCAGCGGCACTATGTAGCCCGGCAAACGGATAGTCCGCCCATCCAACGCTTCGACTACCGGGGCGGCGGGTTCCGTCTGCACTGCCGGGTCGCCCATCAGCTCGTCATCCAGCTCGCCCAGTAGCGAAATGTCATGCACCGGTGCCGGTGTTTCCTGCAATTCGCGCAGTTCCGGGGGGAGCAGTTCATACCATGAGATGTCGTCTGCTGCAGCGGCCATGGCGCTGATGGCCAGTAGCAGACTGCCACTCAATATGCGTAAAGCGCGACCCATGCGGACTCCTGTCAGGTGCGGATCGACAAACCGTCGATCAATGATTGGCGATAGGCGCGCCATGCCGGGACGCCGCCCATTACGATAGCAGCCAGCAGGATAGCGCCGAGCAGGGTCCAGTCCCACAGACCGGGCGGGGTAATCGGAATGAACAGCCCGTAGTGTGACAGGATTATCGGTTGTGCCAGCCACAGCGTCAGGTACATCAATGCCAGGCCGAGCAGCACACCGGCGAGCGCCAGGCCGAAGGCTTCCAGCAACAGCAGGCTGAAAATATGCCGTGGGCGGGCACCGACCGAGCGCAGGATGGCCATTTCCCGACGCCGTTCATTCAGGCTGGCGAGGATGGCGGTGAGCATGCCCACCAGTCCAGTCAATACCACGAATATTGAAACGACGAACAAGGCCTTCTCCGCCACGCCGAGCAGGCTCCATAGCTCCTGCAGGGCAACGCCCGGCAGTACCGCCATCAGCGGTTCGTGGGGAAAACGATTGATATCCCGCTGCACGGCGAAGGTTGCTACCCGGCTATCTAGCCCGAGCAGCATGGCGGTGATGCCGCTGGGCGTCAGTTCCAGCTCCCGCGCCTGTTCGGCGCTGACCTGAGCGGCACCGCGAGCGGGCATGTCTTTTTGCCAGTCCACATGCAGTGCTTCGAGTCCCCGCAGGCTGACGTGGATGGTGCGATCAACCGGTGTGCCGGTTCGGGCCAGAATGCCGCTGACCCGGAACGGCTTGTCGGCGTGTTCGACAAAGCTGACCGCGCCGGTGCCGTGCGCCAGTACCAGCTCGCTGCCCAGCTGGTAGTTCAACTCGCGGGCAACGTCTGCGCCGAGTACCGCATCGTACAGATCATCAAAGGCCTGTCCTGCGCGGAACTGCAGTTGCTGATTTCGCCCATGGCGATAATGGCTGAAGTAATCGGTGGTGGTGCCCATGACCTTGAAGCCACGGTGCGAATCGCCCAGTGAGACCGGAATGGCCCACTGCACCCTTGGATGGGCGGCGATTCGCTCATAGCTGTCCCAGCGCATATTGCTGCTGGCATTGCCGATACGGAATACCGAGTACAACAGCAGCTGCACTGAGCCGGTGCGCGGGCCGACGATCAGGTCGGTACCGGAAATGGTGCCGGCGAAGCTGGCGCGCGCTTCAGTACGGACTTTCTCCACGCCCAACAGCAGGGTCACGCTCAGGGCGATAGCCAATACCGTGAGCAGCGCGGAAAAGCGGCGATTGAGCAGACTGCGAAAAGCCAGGCGTAACAGATACATCAGATCACCCCCGCACTGCTGGCGGCGCGGTTCAACTCGCGCAGGGACAGGCTGCGATCAAACAGCGACTCCAGTGCCGCGTCATGGCTGACAAATAACAGACTGCTGCCGGCGGCCTGACATTCGATGAACAACAGCTCAAGGAAGGCTTCGCGGGTATCGGCATCCAGCGCCGAGGTCGGCTCATCGGCAATCACCAGCTCCGGGTTGCCGATCAATGCTCGGGCGGCGGCAACCCGCTGCTGCTGGCCAATGGATAGCTCGGTTACCGGTTGGCGCAGCAGTTCCGGCCGATCCAAACCCAGATGAGCCAGCAGATGACGAGCTGCGGCTTCGACACTGCCATGGCGTTGTCTGGCCCGTTGCTGGCGCAGGGCAGAAAAATGACAGGGCAGGGTGATGTTTTCCAGAACCGACAGGTAAGGCAGCAGGTTGAACATCTGGAATATGTAGCCGCTGTGGTCAGCGCGGAAGCGGTCACGCCGTGAGCCGGACATGCCGGCCAGATCCTCGCCGAGCAGGCGGATAGTACCGGTGTCGGGTAACTGAACTCCGCCGAGCAGGCCCAGCAGAGTGGTCTTGCCACTGCCGGATGGGCCCTTGAGAAACACCCGCTCGCCGGGTTGCAGAGTAAAGCGTGCTATATCCAGCAGGACTGGCCGACCAGGCCATGCAAAGGTGACATTTTCCAACTGGATCACGGGCGTGGACATGGGTTTCCTTCTACATGACTCACAGGCGTATGCGGTTATGGGTTGCGTTCAATTCGTCGCCATATTGGCCGCGTGGAGTGATGGCTTGCAACTGCAGCGTCTCACTACCGGGGAATTGCCCGAACAGAACTATATCCAGGTGTTGCAGATGTGCTACCGCAGTGCAACGGAATTGGTACTGCGCACGAATATCCGCATGCTCGGCCAGGGTGTGGTGGTCACTTTCCTCCTGCGTGTCTGCCTGAGTAAACAGACTGCTGTGCAGTTCCATGGTTTCCAGGTCGCAGCGGGCGGCAGCCGGCAGGCGGAACAGCAGCTCCGGTTGTTGCAGTGTGTCGCGCAGTGCCTGCACTTGCGCCCGCTGTTCTGTGGTGCGGGGTGCATGCTCAAAGCCGAGCAGATCCTCGGCTGGAATCTGCAATTCCAGCAACAACAGCTCATCCTCCAGCACCAGATCCAGATGACCCAGACCATGCTGGTGGGCTGGCGCATTATGCTGATGATGACCGTGGTCATGATCGTGAGTCTGGGCGGTGACGCTGATGGCGCCCAGCAGACCAACCGCAAAAGTGATTCGACGCATCCTGTAGCTCCCGGTATCGGACGACAAGATGTTATCTTATAACAAATAGATTGGAGGTTGAACCTTGTTCCCCGGGTGCTCAGCCTGCGCTTGTCCAGTCAGCCGGACTGCTGCGTAGTCCGGCTGTGGCTGGGCAGGGCAATTGAGATAAGTGCGGCCGCGAGTACAAAAACGCTGGACACCCACAGACAGGCCTCCAGTCCCCAGACCTGAAACACCCAGCCCGACAGCAGCGTGCCGATCAGCCGGCCCATGGCATTGGACATGTAGTAGAAGCCCACGTCCAGCGACACGCCGTCTTCCTTGGCATAGCTGACGATCAGGTAACTGTGCAGCGAGGAGTTCACGGCGAACAGCACACCGAACAGCAGCAGGCCGCCGATCAGTACCGTCTGTGCGGGCCAGCCCGAGCCCAGGCCGAGGGCGATCAGTGCGGGCAGTCCGGCCAGCAGCGCAGCCCAGACAAAGGCGGCACGCCCATCCGGCACGTGCCCGCTTTGCCGGCCGGTGATGCGCGGGGCAATCGACTGGACGATGCCGTAGCCGATCACCCAGCTGGCGAGAAAACCACCCACCAGCCAGAAATCCCAGCCCAATACCGTGCTCAGGTACACCGGCAGTGCCACCACAAACCAGACGTCACGGGCGCCGAACAGGAACAGCCGCGCGGCGGAGAGAATATTGATCGCCCGGCTCTTGGACAGCATATCGCGGAACTTCGGCGTGGCCCTGGCCTTGCCCAGATCCTTCTTCAGAAATACCAGGCTGGCCACCCAGATCAGCGCCAGCCCTAGAGCCATGGCCAGTACCGCGCCGGCAAAGCCGAGCAGCGCCAGCAGCGCACCGCCGAGGAAGAAGCCCACGCCCTTGAGCGCGTTCTTCGAGCCGGTGAGAATCGCCACCCACTTGTACAGCGTGCCCTGCTGGCTGTCCGGCACCAGCAGCTTGATCGAGCTCTTGGCGCTCATCTTGTTCAGGTCCTTGGCGATACCGGACAGCGCCTGGGCCCCCATCACCCAGGGCACGGTCAGCCAGGCCGCCGGTACCGTCAGCATCAGCAGCGCCAGCACCTGCATGCCCAGGCCGATGTTCATGGTGCGGTTCAGCCCCACGCGGGCGCCAAGATAGCCGCCCACCAGGTTGGTGATGACCCCGAAGATCTCGTAGAACAAGAACAGTGCAGCGATCTGCAGCGGTGTGTAGCCCAGGCTGTGAAAGTGCAATACCACCAGCATGCGCAGGGCGCCGTCGGTGAGGGTAAAAGCCCAGTAATTGCCGGTGACCAGCAGGTACTGGCGCACTTGTTCAGGCAGGGCTGACAGCGCCTTGATCATTGTTGTTTACTCCGCCGCGCCGACCAGTCGCGCCAGCTCGGCGCCGCGGTTGGCATAGCCCCACTCGTTGTCATACCAGGCGTAGATTTTCACCTGGGTACCGGCCACCACCAGCGTCGACAGCGCGTCGATGATCGACGAGCGCGGGTCAGTGCGGTAGTCGATGGATACCAGCGGCCGTTCTTCGTAACCGAGGATGCCCTGCAGCGGGCCGTCGGCGGCGGCCTTGAGCAGGGCGTTCACCTCCTCGGCGCTGGTGGCGCGTTCCACTTCAAATACACAATCGGTCAGCGAGGCATTGGCCAGCGGTACACGCACCGCGTGGCCGTTCAGTTTGCCGCGCAGCTCGGGGAAGATTTCGGCAATCGCCGTGGCCGAACCGGTAGTAGTGGGGATCAGGCTCATACCCGAGGCGCGGGCACGGCGCAGATCCTTGTGCGGCGTGTCGAGGATGCTCTGGGTGTTGGTCAGATCGTGGATGGTGGTGATCGAGCCGTGGCGGATACCGAGCGCCTCGTGGATCACCTTCACCACCGGCGCCAGGCAGTTGGTGGTGCAGGACGCCGCGGTGACGATGCGGTGCTGCGCCGGGTCGAACAGCTGTTGGTTGACGCCCATGACCACGTTCAGCGCACCCGGCTCCTTGACCGGCGCGCAGACCACCACGCGCTTCACGCCCTGATCCAGATAGGCCTGCAGCACTGCGACCGTCTTCATCTTGCCGCTGGCTTCGATGACCAGATCACAGCCGCTCCAGTCGGTATCGGCAATCGCCTTGTTGTGGGTAACCCGGATGCGCTGGCCGTCGATCACCACGCAATCCGCGTCGCTGCCGGCCTCATGCTGCCAGCGGCCATGCACCGAATCGAAATTCAGCAGGTGGGCATGGGTGGCGGCATCGCCCGCGGGGTCGTTGATCTGTACAAATGCCAGTTCGGGCCAGTCCCAGGCGGCGCGCAGTGCCAGACGGCCTATGCGGCCAAAACCGTTGATGCCTACCTTGATGGTCATGGTGTTCTCTCTCGGAAAAGGGGTAATCAGATGGAACGCTGGTTGACCCGCCGGGACAGCTCTTCGGCGGATTCCTTGCGTTCGGAGTAACGGTCAACCAGATAGTCGGAGCGGTCACGCAGCAGCAGGGTAAACTTGACCAGTTCCTCCATCACATCCACCAGCCGGTCGTAGTAGGAGGATGGCTGCATGCGATCCTGCCCGTCGAATTCCATAAAGGCCTTGGGTACCGAAGACTGGTTGGGAATGGTGAACATGCGCATCCAGCGCCCCAGCACACGCAGCTGGTTGACCACGTTGAACGACTGCGAGCCACCGCATACCTGCATCACCGCCAGGGTCTTGCCCTGGGTCGGGCGGATCGCGCCCAGCGCCAGCGGCACCCAGTCGATCTGCGCCTTGAACACCGCGCTCATCGATCCGTGGCGTTCAGGCGAGCACCACACCTGGCCTTCGGACCATTGCATGAGGTCGCGCAGCTCCTGCACCTTCGGGTGGCTGTCCGGGGCGTCGTCCGGCAGGGGCAGGCCGCGTGGATCGAAGATCCGCGTCTCGGCACCAAAGTGCTGCAGCAGACGCGCCGCTTCCTCGGTCAGCAGGCGGCTGAAGGAGCGCTCACGGGTCGAGCCGTACAGCAGCAGGATACGCGGCGGATGGGTGGAGGCCGGCGCACTGGCCAGCCGCTGCTGGCTCGGCAGCTCGAGCAGATCGGTGTCGATGTTGGGTAGATCCTTGGGCATGAGATTATCCATCCAGAAATCGTTGGGAGCGCCGCCAGTGGCAGGCTCAGGTCAGTCGCATACGGGTTGGCGGCCGGGGCGGTCGCGCATCTGCCACAGGCGCTGCACATCCGCGCTCAGCCACTGGGCATTGTTGTCCAGGGTGGTGCGGAGAATATCCATGACCCATTCCGGCAGTTCCGGGTGCAGGCGGTAGTACACCCATTGGCCATTGCGCCGGTCTTGCAGCAGGCCGCAACTGCGCAGCAGGGCCAGGTGCCGGGAGATCTTCGGTTGGGCCTCGTCGAGCGCGGCGGTCAGTTCGCAGACACACAGCTCTTTCTCCAGGGTGACCAGCAGGGCGATCCGCGCCCGGGTATCGTCCGCCAGGCATTTGAATACCTCGGTGGGTGATAACAGGTCGCTGTTCTCGTTCTGTTGGGTCGGCTTGCTCTTGATCAGCACAAACAGCTTTATCCGTTCGTGGATTTCGTGCAGCGTCCGGCGATAGGCATCTTTCTGCGAGCTTGCCGCGGGGTCTTCGAAATGCCAGGCGATATATTCACCCGTGCCGGGCAGGGTCAGACACTCCAGTGCGGACTTGTCGCACAGGGTGATCACGTAGTCGAAGGGCTCGCCGGCCACCTCTTCGATGGCTTTGCTGAACAGCCCCTCACTGGAGATGCCCAGCTGATCCAGCGCATTGCGGGCACGCTCATCAACCCGGCCAGGCTTGGTTCCGGCACTGAAGACCTCGAATTGTTCGGGGGCGAGGTGGCGCAACAGTGCTTCGGCCATCTGCGAGCGCGATGAGTTCGCTACACAGAGAAACAGGACGCGCTTTTTCTGGGGCATGATGGATCTCTATGAATATGCGTTTTGACAAATATATTATTTTTCAAATATACAGTAAAGCGAATATAATAGACGCTGTCACAACGAGAATAGGCAGCAAGGATGACAGATTCATGTAGAGTCGCCGCGAAACAGGCAACCGGTGCTCCGCTTGGGGGCTTTGAGCGTTATCTGACGCTGTGGGTGCTGTTATGCATCGTCGCGGGTACCGTGCTGGGTCTGATCATTCCGGAAGCGGCGCAGGCGGTCGGGGCGCTGGAAATGGCGCAGGTGAATATTCCGGTTGGCTTGCTGATCTGGGTAATGATCATCCCCATGCTGATGAAAATCGACTTCGCGGCGCTGCACGAGGTGCGAGGACAGAAGGCTGGCATGGGCGTTACGCTGTTCGTCAATTGGGCCATCAAGCCGTTCTCCATGGCGCTGTTTGGCTGGCTGTTCATCAAGGTGTTGTTCGCCGACTGGTTGCCCGCTGGGGAGCTGGACAGTTATATGGCCGGACTGATCCTGCTCGGTGCCGCGCCCTGTACCGCGATGGTGTTTGTCTGGAGTCATCTGTGTAATGGCAACGCCAATTTCACCCTGACTCAGGTGGCACTCAACGATCTGATCATGGTCTTTGCTTTTGCGCCTGTCGTTGCCTTGCTGCTCGGCGTGTCATCGATACCAGTACCTTGGGACACCCTGCTGCTGTCGGTCATGATGTACATCGTCATCCCGCTGGCGCTTGCCCAGCTACTGCGTGCGCAGTTGATGAAACGCGGTGAAGGGGCGTTCCAGATGGCGCTGGCACGTATCTCGCCATTCTCCATTCTTGCTCTGCTGGCTACGCTGGTGCTGCTGTTTTCCTTCCAGGGCGAGGCCATCGTCGAGCAGCCGTTAGTGATTGGCATGTTGGCGGTGCCTATCCTGTTACAGACGCTGTTCATTGCGGCGCTGGGGTACTGGCTGTGCCGCACACTGAAGGTGCGTCATGATGTGGCCGGCCCTGCCACCATGATTGGTGCATCCAATTTCTTCGAGCTGGCGGTGGCCGTGGCGATTGTACTGTACGGTTTCAATTCGGGTGCCGCGCTGGCGACCGTGGTCGGTGTGTTGATCGAGGTGCCGCTGATGCTGTGGTTGGTTAAACGCATTAACCGCAGTCGCAGCTGGTACGAGCGCGCGCTGGCGGAAGATTGAGGGCAGGTATCGAGAGCCAGCCGATCAATCTGAGTCAGGCTGATCGGCTGGCTGTCAATATCGACGTCAGTACAGCAGTTGGTACAGCTTGCGTCGGTAACTGATGGTCAGGGGATGGTCATTACCCAGCGCATCAAAGGCTTGCAGCAGGGTACGCTGCGGGCTGTTATCAGCGTAACCGCGATCCCGTTGCATCAGTTGCAGCAGCGCTTCGAGCCCGTCCGCATGCTGGCCGCCGGCTAGCTGATAAATCGCCAGTTGGTAGTTGGCTTCGCTGTTCTGTGGGTCGCTGGCCAGCCGCTGTTGCAGTTCGGCGGGGCTGGGCAGCTCAGCCGTCTGGCGAGCAAAACCAAGCCCAGCCCGCAGTCCGGCAATGGCTTGCTTGTGGCCTTCCTGATCCTGAATCGAGCCCAGCACGGTCTCGGTATCGTCAAATTGCCGGGTCGCCATCAGTGCGCGGGCCAGCAACAACAACAAGGGATCGCTGCTGTCTTCGGCCATGGCCTGCTGCAGGAGTGCGATGGCCTGTTCCGCTTCACCTGCGTCCAGCAGCGCGGTCACTTTGGTTTCCACATCTTCGGCATCATCCTCGGTCGGCTGGGGTGCCGCTACATGCGGTTCCAGCATGGCGCGAATGGCACTTTCCGGCTGGATGCCGGCAAAGCCGTCCACCGGCTGACCGTCCTTGAACAACACCACGGTAGGCAGGCTGCGGATACCGAAACGTTCGCTCAGGAAAACTTCGTTGTCACAATTGACCTTGGCCAGCAACAGTTCACCACCGAGGCTCTCGGTGATGCTGGCGAGCATGGGCATCAGCGCCTTGCAAGGTGCGCACCACTCCGCCCAGAAATCCACCAGCACTGGCTTGTGATGGGAGTTCTCTATTACCAGCTGATCGAAAGTGTCGCTGGTAACGTCAAAAATGTAGGGTGACTGGCTCATGCGGAATCCTGAATGAAAAAGACGTCTTGACTGATATGTGGGGGCAGCCGGGCGGTAATCAACCCTTGGCCCGGTATAGTGCGACCTGGCGAAACTCCAGCGGCTCACCCAGTTCTGGCCAGGTTTGGCCCGGTAAGGTCGCCAGCCGCTGGTAATGCGGGTGTTGAAGATCACGTACCCGTGAATCGGCCAGCAACACGGTGCTGGCGCGGCCATGGAAATGATCGAGAAAGACGTGATTGTCACGGTCATAGAGCACGTCGGCGGCGACAATCAGATCCAGCTCGCCGTCCAGCGCAAAATAATCTGCGGCCAATTCCAGCGGCAGGCCGTTGAGATCTGCATTCAGTTGACAGGCCAGTTGCGCTCCCTGATCCAGGTCGCAGGCAATACTGCGCGCGGCCCCGGCCGCACTGCAGGCCAGCGCCACGACACCGGAGCCACTGCCAAAGTCCAGCACGCGCTTACCGCGCACCTGCTCGGGGTTATCCAGAATCCAGCGTGCCAATGCCAGTCCGCTGCCCCAGCAGAAGCCCCAGTACGGTGGCTGCTCCAGCAGCCGTTGGGTTTCCTCGCTGGCGAAGGCGCGATCCAGATTCACCGGATCCAGCAGCCACAACTGCAATTCCGGCAGACCGGGCAGCCTGCTCGGCCTCAGGTGGGCGGCTGGTAGCACCTGGTGTAACAGGGATTCGAGGTGAGCCCGTAATGGGACTGAAGACATGGCATGACACTAGTTTGAAAGTGGCGGGATTGTAGCTGGATCATTAGCCCTGACCAAACCGGCTGGCCTTTAACTGGCAGGGGGCAGGCGGTATGCTAGGCTCGCCTACGCCCTCGAGAATAGCCACTATGTACTGTCCTTTTTGCAGTGCCAATGACACCAAAGTAATCGACTCCCGCCTGGTCGCAGATGGCGGGCAGGTACGCCGCCGCCGGGAATGCCTGGCCTGTCAGGAACGCTTCACCACGTTTGAGACCGCCGAGCTGGTGTTGCCCCGCCTGATCAAGCAGGACGGTCGTCGCCAGCCATTTGATGAAGAGAAGCTGCGTGCCGGCTTGTTACGCGCACTGGAGAAACGCCCGGTCAGCGTCGAGCAGATTGAGGCCGCGCTCGGCCGGATCAAGCATAAGCTGCGCGCCACGGGTGAACGGGAAGTCAAGGCGATGGTGGTGGGCGAGATGGTCATGGCGGAGCTCAAGGAGCTGGATGAGGTGGCCTATATCCGCTTTGCCTCGGTCTATCGGCGCTTCCAGGATCTGAACCAGTTCCGTGAGGAAATTGATCGTCTGTCCCGGGGCGAACCAGCGGATGTCTGAGCAGGGCGCTGATCAATTATTGATGGCCAGGGCCATTCAACTGGCCGAGCGCGGGCTGTACACCACGGAGCCTAACCCACGGGTCGGCTGTGTGCTGGCGCGCGGTAGTGAGATTGTCGGTGAGGGTTGGCATGTGCGCGCCGGTGAGGGCCACGCTGAGGTCAATGCCCTGCGTCAGGCCGGTGAACGGGCCCGTGGTGCTACGGCCTATGTCACCCTGGAGCCATGCAGCCACTTCGGCAAGACCCCGCCCTGCGCCGATGCGCTGGTCAAGGCTGGTGTCAGCCGGGTGGTCGCGGCCATGCAGGATCCCAACCCGCAGGTGGCCGGGCGCGGTCTGCAGCGATTGCGCGATGCGGGTATCGAGGTGCTCTGCGGTGTGCTGGAAGCGCAAGCCCGGCAACTCAACCCCGGTTTTATCAAGCGCATGCAGCATGGTCTGCCACTGGTGCGGTTGAAGCTGGCCATGAGTCTGGATGGGCGTACGGCCATGGCCAGCGGCGAAAGCCAGTGGATTACCGGGCCGCAGGCGCGGGCTGATGTGCAGCGTCTGCGGGCGCGCAGCGGAGCGGTCATCAGTGGTGCCGACAGTGTCTTGCTGGATGATTCGGCGCTGACCGTACGCGCTGCTGAACTCGGGCTTGAGCCGGCTCTGGCGGAGGCCGCGGCGGCTGAGCAACCTTTGCGGGTATTAGTGGATGGCCGCTTGCGGGTGCCGCTGGCGCGCCGTCTGTTCCGGGAGGCCGGGCCTGTATTGGTCGCCTGTTGCGATAGGCAGCAGAGGGCAGCTGACTATCAGGCGCAGCAGGTCGAGTTGCTCGCGCTGCCCGGCAGTAACGGCCATGTGGATCTGGCAAAACTACTCAGCGCCCTGGCGGAGCGAGGCTGTAACGAGGTGCTGGTGGAGTCCGGAGCAGGGCTGAGCGGTGCTTTCTGGCGTAGCGGGTTGGTCGATGAGCTGATCGTCTACATGGCGCCCCGTTTGCTTGGCAGCCATGCAAGGCCGCTACTGGAGCTACCCTTTGAGAGCATGGCCGAGGCCATGGATGTGCAGATTACCGACATGCGTGCTGTAGGCAATGACTGGCGCATCACTGCACGAAGGGTCAGCTGAACGCCGGCGCTTAGCATTCACTGGGTGGATAGCGGTCGGCTTATGCTGTCGGTAAACGCCTTCCCGGCTTATAATCGACGGCTTTATCGCCGTGCGCAGCCCCGGCGACAATCACGCATCGCAATGAGGCAAGCATGTTTACCGGGATAATCGAAGCAGTAGGACAGGTCGCCAGTCTGCAGCCGCGCGGCGGTGACGTGCGGGTTCAAATCAGAACCGGCAAATTGGATCTGGCCGACGTCAAACTGGGCGACAGTATTGCCGTCAACGGCGTGTGCCTGACGGTAGTGGAATTGCCCGGTGATGGTTTCTGGGCCGATGTCAGTCAGGAGACCATGCGCCGCAGTGCTTTTATCAGTTTCAAGCTGGGTAGCCGGGTCAATCTGGAAAAGGCATTGACCGCCAGCACCCGACTGGGTGGGCACCTGGTCAGCGGGCATGTGGATGGTGTGGGTAAAGTGCTGTCGCGGGATGAAGAAGCCCGCTCGGTGCGTTTTCGCATCGAAGCCCCCGCTGAATTGGCCCGTTATATTGCGCAGAAAGGTTCAATCACCGTTGATGGCACCAGTCTGACCGTCAATGGCGTGGATGGCGCCGTGTTTGATCTGAACATCGTGCCGCACACCCTGCAGGAAACCATCATGGGCGAGTATCAGCCCGGCAGCGTGGTGAACCTGGAGGTGGATGTAATTGCTCGTTATCTTGAGCGCCTGCTGCTGGGCGATAAAGCCGCCGAATCCGGTGTAGCCAGCGGCATCAGCATGACATTCCTTGCCGAAAACGGCTTTCTGAAGTCCTGAGTAACGCGCCCGGGAGGGCCGTATGAAACTGAATACTGTTGAAGAACTGCTTGAAGACATCCGCGCCGGCAAGATGGTCATTCTCATGGATGACGAGGATCGCGAAAACGAAGGCGATCTGATCATGGCCGCTGAAGCTTGCCGTGCTGAGGACATCAACTTCATGGCCCGCTATGGCCGTGGCCTGATCTGTATGCCCATGAGCATGGAGCGCTGCGAGCGCCTGAAACTACCCCTGATGGTGCTGCGCAATGGCTCCGGCTTCGGCACCAAGTTCACCGTCTCCATCGAGGCAGCCGAAGGGGTGTCTACCGGTATTTCTGCTGCTGACCGCGCACGCACCGTGCAGGCGGCTGCGGCAGCCGAGGCGGTGGCCGAGGATATCGTCAGCCCCGGGCACATCTTCCCGCTGATGGCTCAGCCCGGTGGTGTGCTGGCGCGCGCCGGCCATACCGAAGCGGCCTGTGATCTGGCGCGCATGGGTGGCTTTGGTGAGTCCGGTGTCATCTGCGAGATCATGAACGAGGATGGCAGCATGGCGCGCCGTCCCGAACTGGAAGCTTTTGCCGAAGAGCATGGCCTGAAGATCGGCACCATTGCCGACCTGATCCATTATCGTCTGCTGAATGAGCGCACTGTGCAGCGGGTATCCGAGCAGCCATTGGATACCGAGCTGGGCACCTTCAATCTGGTGACCTACCGCGACAGCCTGGAAAGTGCCGTGCACCTGGCGCTGACCCTGGGTGACATCGAACCGGAAGAGCCGACGCTGGTACGTGTGCATAACATGGATCCGCTGCGCGACCTGTTCATGGTCAAACAGCCGGGCCGCTGGAGCCTGCGTGCGGCCATGGCCAAGCTGGCCGAACAGGGCAACGGCGTGGTGCTGCTGCTGGGTAACCAGATGGAAGGCGACGAGCTGCTGCATCATGTTCAGCAGATGATCAGTGCTGATCCGGCGGTACGTCGTCCCACCACCTACAATACCGTAGGGGCTGGTTCACAGATTCTGCGTGACCTGGGTGTGCGCAAGATGCGCCTGCTATCCATGCCAATGAAGTTCAATGCCATATCCGGTTTTGATCTGGAAGTAGTAGAATACCTGCCCTGCGAATAAACGCATTGGATTGGCGGTGGTGCCTGGCGCACCACCGGTTCTTTAAGAGAGATTGATATGACTGCTATCCGTACCATCGAAGGCGACTTCGTCGCTGCACAGGGTCGTTACGCCCTGGTTGTCGGCCGTTTCAACAGCTTTGTGGTTGAAAGCCTGGTCGACGGCGCCGTTGACACCCTCAAGCGTCACGGTGTCAAGGCATCCGACATTACCATCGTCCGGGTTCCCGGTGCTTTTGAAATTCCGTTGATGGTGCGCAAGGTTGCTGATCTCAAGCAATACGACGCGATCATCACCCTGGGTGCAGTCATTCGTGGTGGCACACCTCACTTTGAATATGTCGCCGGTGAATGCGTCAAGGGCGTCGGTGCGGTATCGCTGGAAACCGGTATTCCGGTCGCCTTCGGCGTGCTGACCGTAGACAGCATCGAGCAGGCCATCGAGCGTTCCGGTACCAAGGCAGGTAACAAGGGCGCGGAAGCCGCCCTCTCGGCAATCGAAATGGTCAGCGTGATCAAGCAGCTGGAGGCCTAAGTGGCTGACCACGACGCAAAACCCAAGCGTTCCGGCGGCCAGTCGCGCAATGCCATGCGTCGCAAGGCGCGCAGCCTTGCGTTGCAGGCGCTGTACTCCTGGCAAATGGCCGGTCAATCATTGTCAGATATCGAAGCGCAACTGCGCAGCGACCCTGAATATGACTTCGACACCGCTGACAGCGGTTACTTTCGCGAACTGCTGACCGGCGTGCCGCATAACCTCGACGATATCGATGGTCATCTGGCCGATGTACTCGACCGTCCGGTGCAGGAAGTTGATCCTATCGAGTTGTCGATCCTGCGGATTGGCGTATATGAAATGACCCACCGGGTGGACGTACCCTACAAGGTGGTGATCAACGAGGGTATCGAGATGGCCAAGATTTTTGGTGCCACCGATGGCCACAAATACGTCAACGGCATTCTCGACAAGCTGGCTCCCCGCCTGCGCAGTGCCGAGGTCAATGCGTCCCGCCGGGGGCGTTGAGCCACCACGGAGGCGGTTGCCATGGCGTTGGATGAATTCGGACTGATTGGCCGCTATTTCCAGCGCGCAGTGCTGCAACACGCCGGGAGGCATGACGCTGTGGTGCTCGGTATCGGTGACGATGCCGCGCTGCTGCAACCGGCACCAGACTGTCAGTGGGTTATTTCCACTGACAGTCTGGTGCAGGGCGTACACTTTCCTGATCACTACCGCCCCGAAGATCTTGGTTACCGCGCATTGGCGGTCGCCGTCAGCGATCTGGCTGCCATGGGCGCACGCCCGCTGGGCTTTACTCTGGCCCTGACACTACCTTCCATACATGAGCCCTGGTTACAGGCCTTCTCCGACGGCTTGGCACAATGCGCCGTGGAACAACGGATCAGTCTGATCGGTGGTGACACCACACGCGGCTCGTTGAATATTGGCATCAGTGTGTTTGGCGAGGTGGTTCGCGGCCAGGCGCTGCGCCGTAGTGGGGCGCAGCCGGGCGACCTGTTGTGCGTGGGCGGGCCGCTGGGTGACGGTGCGGCCGGTCTGGCAGTCGTGCTTGGACAGCCCCTGCCGGATGCGCTGGATCAAGCGGAGCGTGATTACCTGACGGCACGTTTCTGGCGACCGGTAGCCCAATGTGAACTGGGAAGGGCGCTGCTCGGCAGTGCTTCAGCGGCCATGGACATCTCCGATGGCCTGCTGCAGGATGCCGGGCATATGGCGGCCGCCAGCGCTGTGGCGCTGTACATTCACACCGATACATTACCTGCCTCCGCTGCGCTGCAAGCCTGGCCGCGACGTCAGCAGCTGGATTGGATGCTGCGCGGTGGTGACGATTATGTTCTGCTGTTTACCCTGCCCGCAGCGCAGCAGTATCGACTGGCTGACTGGCAACAGCAGGGCTGGCCGGTCAGTCTGGTTGGTCGGGTTGCGGCGGGGTCAGGCGTCTGGCTGGATAATCATGCCGTCTCCGGTAACGGCGGCTACCAACACTTCAAGAGGTCAACCGATGGCTGAACCCCGCACCCCGACACCGCCATCGGTCTGGCGTAATCCGATACATTTTCTGGCCTTTGGTTTTGGCAGTGGTGCCATGCCAAAGGCGCCTGGCACCTGGGGTACGCTGGTTGCGCTGCCCTTTGTATTGCTCTGGCAGCAGCTGCCACCGGGTGGTTATGCACTGGTGCTGGTCATCAGCACCTTGCTCGGTATCTGGCTGTGCCATCGCACCGCAGCAGATCTGGGTGTGCACGATCATGGCGGGATCGTCTGGGATGAATTTGTCGGAGTCTGGATCGCTCTGTGGCTGGCGCCGACCGGTTGGTGGTGGCTGATTGCAGGCTTTCTGCTGTTCCGTCTGTTTGATATCTGGAAGCCCTGGCCCATTGGTTGGGCTGATCGCCGAGTGGGCGGTGGGCTGGGCATCATGCTGGATGACATCCTGGCCGGTTTCATGGCCTTGCTGGCATTGCTGCTCATCGAGCAAGCCCTGCTGCTGTAATTTGCCGTTTCGCTGCCGCTGGGACAGATCAGCGCTGACTGCTGGCGCGATGTTCTGCTAGGATAACGGCCCTCTTAATCAGTGTGGTGTTCAGGAGACAGCGTGTCAGTCACCTTTATTGCGTCATCCCAACTGCCCACCCAATGGGGCACTTTCACCATGCACGGCTTCCTTGAGCCCGGTACCGGCAAGGAGCACGTGGTATTGACCATGGGCGATGTCGGCGACGGCCGGCCAGTGCTGGGGCGACTGCATTCCGAATGCCTGACCGGTGATGCGCTGTTCAGTTTGCGTTGTGATTGTGGTTTCCAGCTGGAAGCGGCACTGAAAGCGATTGCCGATGAAGGCCGCGGGGCGCTACTGTATCTGCGTCAAGAAGGCCGTGGTATTGGTCTGATGAACAAGATCCGTGCCTACCATCTGCAGGATGGCGGAGCCGATACCGTGGAAGCCAACGAACTGCTCGGCTTCGGTGCCGATCAGCGTGAGTACGGTATCTGTAAGCCCATGCTGGCGCATCTGGGTATTACCAGCCTCAAACTGCTGACCAACAACCCACGCAAGGTCAAGGCGCTGGAAGATTTCGGCATTACCGTAGCCGAACGCATCCCGCTGAAAACCGGCCTCAATCCGTTCAATCGTCATTACCTGGCAACCAAGGCCGGCAAGTTGGGCCATCTGCTGGGCACTATTCACCAGGCCGAGGCAGAATAACGATGGATAACCAGATCCACTGGCAGGCGATGCGTCGTAACTGGCGCATGCAATGTCTGGCGTCGCTGATACTGCCGATTGCCGTGGTGTGGTTCTTCCATGATCGTGACGGTGGTGCCTACCCGAGTGTCGGCATCCCACTGTTTATCGCTGGCCTGCTGACGCTGTTGTTGACGGTCTGGCGTTTCCGCCATTACAAGACCGCATTGACGCAGGTTGATGCTCAGCCTGCGGAAACGGAATCCGAGCCGGCATGGAGCGCTTTGCATCGTAACCAATTGCTGGGTCTGACCAATGCCAAGCTGCCCGGCTGGATGGGCATGCTGCATTACGTCTGCACCATGGAGATTCTGCCGCTGGTGTTGCTGGTGCTGGCCAGTCAGGCCGCCATGTTGCTGTATCGCCCGGCACCCCAGCGTTTCAGTTAAAAAAGGGATGTCCTGACGGACACCCCAATCCCACGGAACAACTCGGTTTGCTCGCCTGACCTCAGCGCACGCCCGCAGCCCTCAACGCCGCGGGTGTGAACTGGTTGTAGGTCGGTGGTGTGCCGCCGTACTGCGGCGCTGAGGCCTCTTCGGTATACATACCCAGCGCGATATAACGGCCGGCCAGCAGGTCATACAGGGTTTCCAGCGTGTAACCCGGTAATTGCTGCTTGTAGTTGAAGGCGATGTGCCCTTCGCCTATGCGCCACAGAGTACCGCGCCCGTCGTAATGGTCAGCCAGGCTGATCTGCCAGGAATCCTCATCCACGAAGAAGTTACGCTGCGCATAGATATGCCGTTGCCCTTGCTTCACCTTGCCCTGTACTTCCCAGACCCGGTGCAGCTCGAAGCGGGTATGTTCTGGATTGACGTGGCCGGGTTTCAGCACATCGGCGTATTTCAACCCCGGCTCGGACAGCTTGCCCGCGTTGTAGGGTATGAACATGTCCTTCTTGCCCACCAGCTTCCAGTCGTAGCGGTCAGGCGCGCCGTTGTACATGGAGAAGTTGTCAGAGGTGCGCATGCCGTCGGACGCGGTACCGGGGCCGTCATAGGCTACCTGTGGTGCACGACGTACCCGCCGCTGACCGGCGTTATATACCCAGGCCATACGCGGCTCTTTCAACTGATCCAGCGAATCATGTACCAGCAGCACGTTACCGGCCAGACGGGCGGGCGCGTTCACCCGCTGTTTGAAGAACAGCAGGGTGTTGGGCATGCTCGCCGGATCCACGTCAGGCATCAGATTCGGATAACCCACATCCTCTTCCATCTTGATCAGAGTGAAGGAACCGTTGGTTTGTGGTACCGCCTGCATGTACCAACGATGGACATTCAGGCGATAATGGGTCATGTGGTTCCAGATCACTTCCGCCCCGGATTTGGGAATCGGGAAGATAAACGAGGAGCCGGGCTCGACGTTCTCCACCCCATCGCCGCCGTTGACCAGTCTGGCTTGCCCGGCGGTGCGCTGAACCTGATCATAGACCACCTGCGGGAAGCCCACACTCCGCTTGCTCTGGTACACCGGCATGCGGAAGGTTTCCGGGTAACGCTCGAACAATGCAATCTGGCCGGGTGTCAGGTTGGCCCGGTACTGCTGGTAGTTCTGTGCAGTAATCACAAACTCCGGCTGTTCGCCCTTGAAGGGATTTTCCAGAAAGTGGTTCGGTAGATCCTGGCCTGCATCCGCAGCCAGACCACCCGTCCACTCCGGAATGGTGCCCTCTGTGTTGCCGGCCTTTTCAGCACCGATCGGCGTGAGCGAGTTGCCCAACTGGTTGATCTCGGACTGCGACAGGCTTTGCGCTGCCACAGCACTGGCAACCAGGCTCAACGCCAGACCACAGGCACCTATAATCATCTTTTGCATGTTTGTTCTCCTGTGCCGGATTAGAAGCTGACGCCAAAGCTGACCGACGCAAAATCGCGGTCAACCAGGGTGTTATACTTGCCATCAAAGAAATTGGTGTAGCTGATGCTGGCGTTGTACTTGTTGGCGTAATCGGCATTCAGGCCGACGCTGATTGATTTGGCGTTTTCGTTGAAGTTGGGGCTATAGCCCTCAACATCATGGGAGAAGGCCAGGTTCGGGCTCAGGTTGATACCGGCAAACACATTGCTGTATTCCAGGCCGGCGCGAAGACGATAACCCCAAGCGTTGCTGGTCATATAACCGTCGTTTTCACACCAGCTGGCCGCCTTGGGTGAGCTACCCAGCGAGGAACAGGTGCCATCCGCGAAAGGGCTCTGGCCGAACAGCGAATCGCGACCGAACTTGGTCTCGCCGTTGCTGCTACCCAGTCCGCTTATATGGTTGAAGGCCACCTCGCCAGCCAGTGCCAGGCGGCTGGCCCCCAGTACCCGGTCGATGGTCTTGACTGCCGAGAGTTGCGCCTGGAAGAACTCCTTGCGCTGATAACCGCGAATCTCGGTACCTGCAGGTAAACCAACCAGGCCGCGATGGGTATTGTCCTGACCCAGTTGCAGAATGGTTCGGCTCATGTCGCTACCGGCAATCTGCAAGGGCAGGTTGGGGCGATAGCTGAATTCACCGGAGACCGGCATGCCAGCGATGTTGGTCTGGAAACTCACGCCATACAGGCGTACGTCTTCCGGGTACTCGAGGAAGTAGCCGCCAGCGCCTACCGTGCCGTCCAGCCCTGGTACCAGTTGAGCCGGGTCAAAAGTCGTCAGGAAATTACCCGCCACACCGGAAAAATTCGGTGTGCGCATATGGTAATTCATGGCATACAGGCCGAACTCGGTGTCATTCAGCGCGGGGGCAAACCAGCGCAGCGCCACACCGAACTGACCTTCATCCTTGGCTTCTGCATCCTTGCGGGCACGGGCAATATAGATATTGCCGGGAATGGCCAGCACCTCGCCCTGCGGGCGATCCATGCCGGCAACAATCAACCGGTCGTGGCAACCCTTGGCGATGGGATCCGAGCCGAAGAACGTGCCGCAGTTATCAGGCACCGTCGGAGCCCATTTGAGCTGATAGAAGGCCTCCAGCGTCAAACTGTCTGTCAGCGCCTGGGACAGGTAGAGCATTTCCACTGGGATCAGCGCTTCCTTCACTTCCGAGCCAGGCCGACGGAAGGCCGCTACGTCCAGCGGGTTGACCGCGTTCAGTGAGTTGCCCACAAACAGCCCCTCGCCCCAGTTGACTACCTGCCGGCCCAGACGGATATTGCCCGGCAGGTCGCCGATACTGTAGTTGTGGTAAACGAAGGCATCCAGCAGGGTCACGCCAGACCCTTTTTGCAATGGGTGACGACCTGAATCATCGATATCGTAGAAGCTTTGGCCCCGATCCTTGGTTTCGAAGTCATACCAGTACTTGCCGCGGAAGAACCCGCCGGAATTGCCGTAACGCAGTTCAAGGTCGTGGGTGCCCTTGAAAATCTGCGAGAAGACGTCGCCGCTCTTGAAGTTCAGCCGCCCATCATCTGAGGTGCGGGCGGTGGCCTGACCGTTCATGGGCCTGCCGTCTACCACGGTGTCGGTATGAATAAAGCGCTTGTCCGGGTTGCTGGTCGCCCAGCTGGCCCCCAATGACAGCTGCGAATCCAGCTGTGCTTCCAGGCCGCCGACATGCCAGTTGGCTGCCTGCGTAGCGCCGCTGGCCAGGGCAATGGCGAATGGCAGGCTGCGCACTGCCCACACCGGTATTCTTGTTCTCATGTATCTGCTCCATTTATGTCCAGAGTGTCCTGCTCCGGCAGGTTCCCCTAGTGTGCATACGAGTCAGATCGCCAGCCCGGCTCATTGGGACGCGAAATGTTGTTGTGTTCGGACAAATGACAAATATCCAGGCCGTATCTATCTTTCTATTCTCTGTAGGGCAGAGTACTCTGAGGAAAAATAGCGCCGAGCGATGCTGTACGGCACAACCGAGGATTCAAACGATGCACATCGATAAGGTTGTGGGACTCGCCGAAACGCCGAGGGAATGGAGCGGATGGGGGCGGGTGATAGGGCAGGGGTTGGAAAGGCGTGGGTTGAGCCTGCACGCTTCACCATTGGCTGAATGCTTGCTGCGCCGATTGCAGGAGAACGAGGTGATGGCTCAGACCACCTGCAATCTGCTCTGGCAGGAAGCGCAGACACTGAGCGGTGATGACTGGTTCGGTCTGAGTGCGGATTGTGCCGACAGCGATCTGCCGCTGTCGCTGCAGATGATCGGTCTGACCGTATCTGCCAGCATGAGTATCAGTACGGCGGTAAATAACCTGGTGCGCTTCTTTCCGCTGGTCAGCACCCAGGCCACGCTTGAACTGAGAGTCATCGGCGACGATGCCAGGTTGTTACTCCACCCCAGAGGCCAGCCGCATCCCCAGCACATGGCCGCACTGATCAATGTGCTGGGCCGCCTGTTATTGCGTTGTGCCCAGCGCGGCGGAATCGACACCCCGAATATGCTGATTGGTGTGGTCGGGTCACATGAAAGCCTGCCGCAACTGCCCTGGGCGGGGGGGTATGTATTGGCCGACGCCTGGTGGTTGAAGATACCCCGCCAATGGCTGGATCTGACCATCCCCGAATCCACGCCCGGCCTGTTGCATGGCATGACCGGAGTGCTGCACGGTGTGCTTGCCCGTGGGCCAGCCAGCGATATAGTTGAAAAAGCCCGGCACGCCATACAGCAGGGAATGAGCCGCGGAGTGCTGGGGGAAGAGCAGATAGCCGAGCCAATGAATATCAGCACCCGGCATCTGCGGCGTTTATTGGGACAACACGGCACCAGTTATGAACGGCTGGTAGATGAGGTGCGCAGGGATGCGGCGCTAAGGCTGATGGCCGATTCGGCCAGCTCGCTGACCCGAATCGCCTATGAACTGGGCTTTCAGGATCCCAGCAGCTTTACCCGGGCATTCCGCCGCTGGACAGGGTTCAGCCCAAGCGATTTCCGCCGTCGCCAGGCGCAACTGGTGTCCCATGGTGCGTCTCTATAGTTGCAGCCAGACCGGCTACCAGTTGCTCGCTGGAATAGCCCGGCAGCTGCAGTCGTTGGCGCTGCAATGCCTGGCCCTGATCGACAAAATGTTCGGCATATTCTTCTATCGCAGCCAGCCATTGGGCCTGAGCAGGATCGATACGCGGACGATTCAGCCAGTGGCGCAAAGTGCCTTCGGAGTCGGGGCGCAGGCGCAGTTGAGCATTGTCATAAGGTTGCTGATAGGGCTGCAGGCCACGCTCAAAGACGACGGTGAATACCGTCCCAATCAGCTCCTGTTCGATCGTTTGCCAGCGTCCGTCTACATCTTCAGTGAAATCAAACAGTGCCGGTACGGTGCGCTCGGTGATGCGGCGGGTGATGGCGCGGCTGCGAGGCTCATCCAGACGTTGGACGAACCACAACAGGAGTTCTCGCAGCCATGCCTCCTCCAGCCATCGAGGAGGGTTTGATGATGGATCAAACCCGGTGCTCACAGTAACTCCATGAAATCCAATGAGCCCTGCTGACGAATGACCCGGCGGTGATTGGCCCATAGCTCGGCGATGCGTTCGCGATTGAGTTGCTGGCGGTCGACCAGTACCCGGGTGTTGAGTTCGCCAATCGGGATCGGGCTGGGTACCTTGCTGAAGACAAACTGGTTGCTGACCAGTTCGAGGAAGGGACCGGCCTTGCTGGTCGGCATGATGAAGATCAGCTGCAGTCCGAGGGTTTCAGTGAGATAGCCGATCACCTGCCGCGAACGGGTCTCGTCCATGTGCATGAAGGCCTCGTCGACAATCACCATGCGCAGATGGCTGTCGCCTTCGTTGAAGCGGAAGGCGCTGGTTACCGCGGCGGCGCGGATGATGTAGGCCGGGGTTTCCAGCTGGCCACCGGAGCCGGTGCCGTATTCGCTGAGCCGGATCGCCGGCTTGCCTTCGGGGTGCTTGAGGATGTCGTAGCGGCGGTAACGACGGTAATCGCTGATGCGCTCCAGCTCGCGCAGTGCCTGTTGCTCGTCCCCTTCGAGCAGCAACCTGAGTAGCTGGTCGCGCACCGCAGCAGACTGCTCCGACAGGCTGATTTCGAACAGATTGGTGCCATCGCCCAGGTTGGGCATCTGTGTCACCTCGCTGAAGAACTTCCAGTATTCCTTGTACTCGGGTACCCAGCTCCATTCGAACTGGAAGCCCTCGCGGTCGGCGCCGAAGCGGTGGTGTTCCAGTTCGCTGTTGAGCTGCTCCAGGGTACGCTCGCCATCATTGATGGCCTGATGGATCTCGTGGCACAGGTCGCTGACAAAGGTGCTGTTGAAGCTGTCACGTAACTTGCCCAGCTGTTCCTGCTTCTCCAGCAGCACGTTGTTGCGCAGGCGGTTGTGCAGGCTGTCCAGCTGCTGGCTCAGGCTGCAGATATGCCGGAAGAAGCCCAGGCTGTGAAGCTCCTCGGGGGTGTCGTGCAAGAGGTTATCGGCGGGCTGGGCCTGCTGGTTGTACTCCCTGAGGCTGCCATCCAGCGCCACGGCCAGCCGGTACAGGCTGTCGGTCAGGGTCTTGCCGGCGCCGGCATAATCGAACTCGCCGTCCGACTGGGCAAGCTGCTCGTCCAGCTGTGCCAGATGCTGCTGCGGGTCCAGATGGGCGATCAGGGCGGCGGCATCCAGCAGATAGCTTTCGGCATCGTCCCGGCGCTGCAGCAGCGTATCGCCCAGATCAGCCAGCCGGCTGACCTGCTCGGTGATCTTTTTCAGCTCGTTGTTCAGCTCACCCAGCTGGGTACCCAGACTGTCGCGCAGGCCGGTCAGCTCATCGTGGCGCTGCCTGACCCGCTGCAGCTCATTCTCCAGGTCCTGATAGTCGGACAGGTTGAGGCTTTCCAGCTGCTGTTCCACTTGGCGCAGCTGCTGCTGGGCTTCAAGCAACTGGCTGGCGCGGGCATGGTAGTCCAGCGGGCGGATGCGCTGCAGCTGCCTGAGCAACTGCTGCAGCCGGTTACACAACTGCTGCTGGACGTGGCGCTGGGTCTGCAGTTGTTCCAACCTGGCCTGTTGCGCCTGCAGGTTGCGTTTGCGGGCGGCGGCGCCGAACAGCAACTGGCTGTCATCAATGTCACAACGGAACAGCGAATAGTTGCCCGAGCCCATGCCGTCCATGGTGATACCGCGGCGGGTATGGCGCAGGTTTTCGGCATCCGCCACCCGGACGACGCTGCCGTAGGACGCGCGCAGGTAGTATTCGGCGATGCGGTGACTGAAGCGCATGACATGGATCACCGAGTCCTCCGGCAGGCTCAGGCGCTCGGCGTCCTGGCGTGCCCGGTCACCCTGGATGACCCGCGCCTTGCTGCGCTCACGCCCGCTCAGCTGGCGGACGATACGGATGGCGTCGGCCTCGTATTCGGGCTCGACCAGAATGCCGTAGCGGGCGCCGCCGACATAACCTTCGATAGCCATTTGCCAGTCAGCATCGGTGATGTCCACCTGGTCACAGAGCACCCGCGGATCAGCCTGCGGGCAGTGCTGGCGGATCGCGGCCAGTGCCTCTTCGACGTAACCGGGATAGGTCACGCGGCTGTCCTGCAGTGCCTTGATCTGTCGTTCGGTCTGGGCAACCTGCTGTTCCAGGCCGTTCAGCGTTGCCCGTCGTTCCTGCAGCAGGCGGTCGGCGCGGTGGACCGGGGTACTGCCATCGGCGGCGGCTTCGTTGAGCAGGGCGGCGAGCTGGTTATGTTCGCGCTGCTGGGCGCGGATCGCATCGAGCCCGGAATCCAGCGGCGTCAGATCGATCCAGTCCCGTGCCAGCAACTGGTTCAGGTCGGCCACCGGCTGCTGGGCGGCGGTCAGTACCGCCGCGCTTTGCTGCTGCCACTGACGGGTACTGAAATCAGGCAGCTCTGCCGCCAGGCCTTCGGCCAGCAACTGCTTGATGGTCTGCAGCGCTTCGATGTTGCTGTCGCGCTGGTGAGCCTGTTCCAGCAGCGGCGTGACGCCCTGTTGCAGCTCCTGGCTGAGCTGGCGGTGACGGGTATCCAGCTGGTCCTTGCTTTGCAACACGCTGATGCCCTGACGGCGGGCTTCCAGTTGCACCAGCTCCTGGTGCGCCTGGGTCACCCGCTGGCCGGTCAGGGACTGTTCTTCCTGCAGCGCGGTCTGGCGTTGCTGCAATTGCTGTTGTTGGCGCTTGGCCTCCAGATAGCTGGTGTGGTTGGCGGACCAGGCCTGGGCGGCGGCGGAATACTCCAACCCGGTGCGCTCCAGCCAGCCTTGCTGGTAGCGGCTGGTGATGTCGCCGGACTCTTCCAGCAGGCTGACGCCCTGGCGCAGCCGGGCCGCTTCCTGCTCCATGCCGTGAACGGTGCGCAGCAACTCGCGGATGCGCTTGATGGTGTCACCGAAATCCCGCGCGTCGAGTACTTCGCCGGCAACGAACTGGTCAATCGATTTGACCGGTTTGTAAGCCATGAAGTTGGCGAAGGTGCGGGCCGCATGTTTTGCCTCGCGGCTGGAAACCGCATCGTGCTTGCCGCGCAGCGCGCCGTACAGGCGACCGAGGTAGGCGCTCTTGCGGTCGTAGGTTTCCACCTGCTGACGACCGAACTGACGGCGCAGCAGATTGGCCAGCTCGGTGACGGCGACCACATGGCGGCTGCCATCGCGTTCCTGGATAAAGTCAGACAGCGACAGCATCTCGCCGGGCACTATCATCAGCAGCAGTTCGTCCTGGCGCGCCTGGCGGCTGCTGCCGGCGTTGTCGATATGGGCGCGTACGCCTATTACCGCGGTAAAGGGCTCGGCGCTTTCACCCTGGGTCGGATGGAACACGCCGGCGATGTAACCGTCGCTGGTGAAGGGGCGGGCGTAGGTGCCGTCATCACAGCCCAGTACATAGGAGGCGAGGGTGCGTACCTGTTTGCCGCTGCGCCCACGCTGGGTAGTTTCGTCCTGCCCGGGGTTGTAGTTGTACAGGTTGTCGTGGGCGGCGGTCATCAGGGTCTGCAGGGCATCGGCGGCGGTGGTCTTGCCGGAGCCGTTGCCTCCCGAGAACAGGTTGACCGGGCCGTACTCAAACTCCCCCTCCGGCAGGTTGCCCCAGTTGACGGTAATCGAGCGCTTCAGATACATGCTCAGTGTTCCTCTTCGCTGCTGTTGGCGGTGGTCTCGCTGTCGCCGGTCAGCTGGGTCAGCGCGCTGTCGGTAATCAGGCTGATGATGCCCGGGCGTATGGTCAGCCAGCCTTCGTCGTCCAGCGGGTCGGCGTCGCTGGTGCTGCGGATCAGGCGCAACTGGCGAAGCCGGCGCAGCAGGGTCTGGCGTTCTGCTGCCGACTCCGGCAGCGGCCGGCCGAGCAGATTGCGATGGCTCAGGTTGAGTGCTTCCAGCGACAGCATGACCTGGCCTTCCTCATCCACTTCGCCCTCGCGCAGGGCCTTGTCGTATTCGGCGCGCAGCACCAGGATGAGGCCTACTTCCTGCTGGCTCAGGCGCTGGCGCAGACCGGTACGCTGGCTGCTGTCGATGTCCGGCAGGCCCGGAGCTTCCGCACCCGGCGGGAACAGCCGCAGCATGTTGAAGCGCGGTTCGTGCAGCAGGCGGATCTGCAAGACCGACAGGTAATCCTCGACCAGCTCCCGGGTCTTCAGGAAACGGTCATACAGCTCGGCTTCCTTGCGGCTTTCATCCCGGCAGAGCACGCCACGATCGAGCAAACGGATCATCAGTTCGGAGAAGTCCCCGGAGCTGATGTCGAGCCGTTGCAGTTGGTCTTCCAGAGCGTCAAGCATGTTTGTCCTGTTCCAGTTCGATGATGAAACCGTCGCGGTGGGTGAACCAGGTTTCCCCGGTGATGCGCTCGCCGGTTGGCTGTATGGTCACGCGGAAACCGCCGGCAGCCTGGTCGGCGGCGCCCAGACCTATGATGTGACTCAAGGCCAGCAGGTCAGTTGCGTCCTCGACCGGCAGGTCGCGGCTGTCGATGCGCCGGCCCGCACCCAGCGCGTTGCGCAGGTAATTGCGCAGGCCGCTGGCATTGATCTGGAAGGCCTGCTCCAGCAATTGGCGGACAGCAATATCACGCTGGGTTTGTGCATCCAGCGTGCCAGGGTCGGCCATTTCACTGTGCAGCTGGCGGCGGGCCTGACGTTCGCGCAGGCGCAGCTGGCCGGGGTCAGGCAGCTCTACCCGCAGGCTGGCCATGGCTTCGCCGGCACGGGCCAGGCGGGCGTCCAGCTCATGCGGGTCGAGCTGGCGCAGGGTGCGGCAGAGGCCGACGATATCGTTGTGCTTCTGGGTCTGCAGGTAGCTGAGCTGGCGGATGATGATGTCCGCGCGTTTGGTGAAACTCTGCAGGGTACGACGCAAGGCGGGGAGCATGATTTCCGAGGCATTGCGCAGCCGCAGTTCGATGCTGTCCAGCAGTTGCCAGAGTACCGAGCTGTCCGGATCGATCAGCAGGTCCGGGGCGATGCGGCGCAGTTCGCGCTCGGCATTGGCCAGCCAGGGGCCGGGTTGCTGGCGGATGCGGGTCAGTACCTGATGGATGCGGTCGCGGTGCTTTTCCACGCTGTCGGCAGACAGGCGGATGGCGACATCCGGCAGGAAGCGCCGCTCCATGAAGTCGAAGAACTGGTCGCTGGCCTGCTGTACCAGTTGCTGGGCTTCCACCTCGCGCACCAGTTGCCGCTTGCGCTCTTCCAGCTCGGCAATGATGTCAGTGAAATCGGCAATGATGCGCTCTGAATACTCGTGGGCATCCAGCAGATCATGTACCTCGCCATGTTCGACGAAGGCCGAGAGTGCGTTCAGCGTGTTGCGGGTGTTGCGGTGGCGGGTGCGCTGGCTGTGGCCGTTGGCTTCCACCAGCGGCTGGGTAAACAGGCGCCCGGTACGGCTGAACGGGTAGGTGGACTGGAAGGTGGCCTGGTCGACCTGCCGTTCCAGCCAGCCGTGCTCGACCAGATTGTTGAGGATCCAGCCGGCCTGTTCCCGGGGGTGCTTGAAACGGCCCTGATCATCATCGTCGCCATCGAGCAGCGGCGCGCGCTGCAGTGCCTCGCAGAAGATATCCAGCACCTGTTCGCGCTTGAGTGACTCGCCGTAATCAGCGCTGGCGCTGTACAGCCGCTCGTGCAGCAGGCGCAGGCATTCGACAATCTGTTCGCGGTATTTGCTGGTCAATGGCCGGAAGAACTGCAGGCGCTCATTGCTGAAGAACATGGGTATGCCCGGAAAATTCAAAGGGGCATTATGCCGGATTGATGGGCGCGGAGCATGCCGACTTTGTGTGACTCAGGCCCGCGGATGGCCGCGGGTGAGGCATGTCAGGCTCAGTCCTCTGCGGACAGGCGCTGGCGGATAGCCCGTTCGATACCGGCGGCATCCAGTCCGCATTCGGCGAGCATATTGGCGGGTTTGTCATGTTCGATATACAGGTCCGGCAGACCGAGGTTGAGTACCGGAATCTGTATGCACTGGGCCAACAGCCATTCGTTTACCGCACTGCCGGCACCGCCCATGATGGCGTTCTCTTCCAAGGTGACCAGCAGACTGTGGTTGTCAGCCAGCTGTTGCAGCAGTTCGGTATCCAGCGGTTTGACGAAGCGCATGTTGGCGACCGTGGCATTCAGCGCCTCGGCGGCCACCATGGCATTGGCGTGCAGGGTGCCGAAGCTGAGAATGGCGACCCGGTTGCCGGTGCGGCTAACCACACCCTTGCCGATCTCCAGCGGTTGCAGTTCCTGCTCGATCGGCACGCCTGGCCCGGTGCCGCGGGGGTAACGTACAGCCGCGGGGCCGTTGTGCAGGAAGCCGGTGGTGAGCATCTGTCGGGTTTCGTTTTCGTCTGCCGGAGCCATGATCAGCATATTGGGAATGCAGCGCAGGTAGCTCAGGTCGAAACTGCCAGCATGGGTCGGACCGTCTTCGCCAACCAGCCCGGCGCGGTCGATGGCGAACAGCACGTCCAGATCCTGTACCGCCACGTCGTGAATCAGCTGATCGTAGGCGCGCTGCAGGAAGGTCGAATAGATGGCCACCACCGGCTTGGCACCTTCACAGGCCATGCCCGCGGCGAGGGTGACGGCGTGCTGCTCGGCAATGGCCACGTCAAAGTATCGCTGCGGGAAGCGGTCGGCGAAGGCAATCAGGTCGGAGCCTTCCTTCATCGCCGGGGTAATGCCGATCAAGCGCGCGTCGGCCTCGGCCATGTCGCACAGCCACTGGCCGAAGATATTCGAGTAGCGCGGCTTGCTCTTGCCGTTGCTGGCCGGTTGGGGCTCCAGCTTGGTGATGGCGTGATAACCGATGGGGTCGGCTTCCGCCGGGGAAAACCCCTTGCCCTTGCGGGTCACTACATGCAGGAATTGCGGGCCTTTCATCTGGCGCATGTTGCGCAGCGTGGTGGTCAGTGTGGGCAGGTCATGACCATCAATGGGGCCGATATAGTTCCAGCCCAGCTCCTCGAAGAAAGCGCCGGGTGCGAGCATGGACTTGGCTGTTTCTTCGGTCTTGCGTGCCAGTTCCCAGGCCGGCGGAATTTTCGACAGTACCTTCTTGCTGCCCTCGCGCATGTGCGTATAGGTGCGGCTGGAGAGGATTTTGGCCAGGTAGTTGGACAGCCCGCCGACGTTGTGCGAAATCGACATGTCGTTGTCGTTGAGTATCACCAGCATGTCCGCGTCGGCCTCGCCGGCGTGGTTCAGTGCTTCAAAGGCCATGCCCGCGGTTATCGCGCCATCGCCGATCACGGCAACGGTACGGCGATCCAGGCCCTGCAGACGCGCGGCAATGGCCATGCCCATGCCGGCGCTGATCGAGGTGCTGGAATGGCCGACGCCGAAGGTGTCGTAGGGACTTTCACTGCGCCGGGGGAAGGCGGAGATGCCGTCCTTCTGCCGCAGGGTGGACATCTGCTCCCGGCGACCGGTAAGGATCTTGTGCGGATAGGCCTGGTGGCCAACGTCCCACAGCAGCCTGTCCTCGGGCGTCTCGTAGATATAGTGCAGGGCGATGGTCAACTCGATGACCCCGAGGCCGGCACCGAAGTGCCCGCCGGTCTGACCGACGCTCCACAACAGGAACAGGCGCAGTTCATCGGCCAGCTCCGGCAGTTGTGCTGCGTCCAGTTCACGTAGTTGGGCGGTGCTGTCCAGACGGTCCAACAGGGGCGTGCTGGGGCGCTCGCGGGGTATTTCGTGGAAGGTGCTAGGCATCAAACAAAAGCTCTGATCGCTGCCGCAGGCAGCAGGAAACAATCGCGCAGTTTACCCGATGCAGAGCATTAGCCCAACACCGGGCCCGCCGGACGGGCAAACAGGTACTCAGAACTGGCGCTCAACAATATAGCGAGCCAGCTGGCGCAGGCGCAGGGCCTGATCATCGAAACCATCCAGCGCCTCGATAGCCTGATCGCTCAAGGAGCGAGCCAGTTCATGGGCGCGTTCAAGGCCAAGCAGGGCAGGGAAGGTGGGTTTGCCCCGGGCAGCATCGGCGCCGTGATTCTTGCCCAGAACATCGGTATTACCTTCCACATCGAGAATATCGTCCTGTATCTGGAAGGCCAGGCCGATGCACTCGGCGTATCGATCCAGCGCCACCAATTGCTCTGGCGTCACCCGTTCGGAGGCCAGCGCACCGAGTTGAACGCTGGCACAGATCAGCGCGCCGGTCTTGCGCTGGTGCATGTCTTCCAGGTTGTGTTGCTGGAGCTGCTGACCCACCGCACCCAGATCAATAGCTTGACCGCCGACCATGCCCTGCGGGCCGGCTGCCCGTGCCAGCAGAGCGGTCATCTGCAGCCGGGTGGCGGCTTGCCAGTGATCGACCGAACTGATCCATTCAAACGCCAGGGCCTGCAAGGCATCGCCAGCGAGAATGGCGGTGGCCTCGTCAAAAGCGCGGTGACAGGTTGGCTGGCCCCGGCGCAGGTCATCATCGTCCATCGCTGGCAGATCGTCATGAATCAGTGAGTAGGCATGAATCAGCTCCAGCGCACCGGCAGCCGCGTCAACATGACTCTCATTCACACCGAAGGCTTTGCAGCTGGCATAAGCAAGCATCGGACGGATGCGCTTGCCGCCGCCCATTACGCTATAGCGCATGGCGGCATACAGCCGTTCCAACTGGGGCAGGTCGTTGCGCAAATGGCGATGCAGATAGCTGTCGATACGCGTCTGGCAGGCCTTGAGGTAGTCTTCAAAACCGATCATTGGGCGTCGCCTTCAAAGGGCTCTGTCACCAATTGACCATCCTGCTCCAGCAATAGTGCGACTTTCTGTTCTGCCTGGGTCAATGCCTGCTGGCACTCACGGGTCAGAGCCACGCCCTGCTCGAAGGCGCCGAGGGATTCTTCCAGGCTCAGATTACCGCTTTCCAACCGTTCAACCAGACTCTGCAAGGCCCCGAGCGATTGCTCGAAATCAACGGCAGTTTTTTTACGGGCCATGGTTTTACCTCGGGCTGTGATGGTTGAAAAAACGGCTGAACATTACCCAAGGGGCGCGGGGCGGTCAATCGGCATAGACCAGCCAGAAGTAAAACAGTGTCATCAGCCAGCCGATGACAAACACCAGCATCAGCCAGCGTAGCATGAGGTTGCTCATGCGCCGAGCCAGCAGGCCACCACAGTAGCCGCCGAGCAGTCTGCCGGTCAGTGCCAGCCATTGGCCCACTATTTATGCCAGCATATAACAGTTGCGGCCAGCGCCACTGCCCCGATCCAGAATCCTGCACCCCTCCAGCACTTTGCCATAGTAACCTTGAACGGATTCGAGCATTGTTCGTTGTCCTGACAGGTTGTTTTGCAGCCTACTTTTGCCTGCCTGCGCACTGAGTTTGTGCAAACCACATGGGGAAATATCCCGCACTTTGTAGAGGTATGCACGGGTACTCTGGCGGGGTACACTCGAGCGATGATAATTTGACATCAAAGCATGGGTTGTCGGCAGGTTGCAGTATCGTTGACGTGCCGGTTTAGGTTTGCTGCAGACAGTACCTGTAGCCTTGCGGTAGACAGGATAGGCAGTCAGAGATGTCCAGACGGGTAAAAGTAGTTGTGAATACGGATGACAAGGCCACCCTGCAGGAGCTGCAGGGCATACTGGCCACGTATCCGGTGGAAGTGATCTGTGATCCGGCAGATTGCCGAGAGGCTCCCTTGTGTCGCTGGGTGGACCCGCAGGCGCTGAATGATTGCGGACAGTTGACGGCGGGCGTGCTGGATGCGATCGAGACTTTGGAACAAACCCGGCATGCGTTTCGCGCTGGCCAGCTGGCCAGTCTGCGTCGGCGGCTGGAAAAGTTGTTACATGCGTTGCCAGAGGCTGAATGCTGAACTACTTTCGATGCTAGTTTGAACAACAAAATAGATTTCTGCTTTGCCGGTCAGGGTTAAACGGGCCTGAAAGACAAGGCGCACCTCGCAGCATGCAGCCGCTGCGGGGTGCGCCTTTTTTTGTGCTTGGTGTTTGCGGACACGGTGTGCAGGGAAACAAGAAAAACGGACAGCAGGGTTCTCTATGGAGTCAGTAAGGGGGCTGGATTATCTGGTCGAGCGTTTGGGCTTGCGTAGTTCTTCGCTGCGTGAACGCTTGGCCTATCTGCATTGGCATGCCGCCGATGCGGATCGCCTGCAGGCATTGGCTGGGCACGGCGAGGCGGTCAGCGCCGCCTTTGTCGAGGATCTGTATCGGGAACTTGGGCGGTTTGCCGAAACGGCAGAAATACTGCGTGATAGCCGGACGGTCATGCGCTTGAAGCAACAGCAGCTGAGGTATTACCGGCGTCTGTTTGTCGGTGATATCGATGAGCCCTATGTGCGTGAGCGTCTGCAGATTGGTCATGTACACGAGCGTGTCGGTGTCAAGCTGAAGTGGTATCTGGGTGGATACCGCTTGTTTCTCAGCCATATGCTACATGCGTTACTGGGTGCGGAGGCTGGCCAGCGGGCTGATGCTGTAGCGGCATTTGACAGCCTGCTCAAACGCGTGTTTTTTGATATGACGCTGGCAGCCGAAGCTTACGTGGATGCCAAGCAGCATGCTCTGCGCGCCAGTGAGAAACGCTATGCCCATGCCCTGCGCGGCGCCAATGACGGTATCTGGGAGTGGGATCTGCAGACCGGTGACTGGTATGCGTCAGATCGTTGGGCCAGCATGCTGGATCTGCGGGTTAACGAGGTGGGTACGCACACGCAGGACTGGCTGGCGCGCGTACATCCGGAGGATCTGCCGGGCCTGCAGCGCGCCATCGATGCGCATATCAGCGGCCGTGTGCCCTGGTTGCACCATGAATACCGGATGCGGCGGCGTAATGGAGACTTTCTCTGGGTGCTGGTGCGGGGTGTGCTGGAAACGGATGGCTCAGGCCGTCAGCGCCTGGCCGGGTCGCAGACCGATATCAGTGAGCGTCAACGCATCAAACAGCGGCTGGAATATGCGGCCCGGCATGATGGCTTGACCGGCCTGCTTAATCGGGAACAGTTGAACCGGGTGATGTCGAACAGTCTTGAACAGCTGCAGCGCTCGGGTGCCCGTTATGCCGCCTTGCTGTTTATTGACCTGGACCGTTTCAAGATCATCAATGACAGCCTCGGGCATGCCGCCGGTGACAAGGTGCTGGTCTTGATCGCTGATCGTCTGCGCGCAGCCATGCGCAATGGCGATCAGCTGGCGCGTTTTGGCGGTGATGAATTCGTCATGGTGCTGAATGACCTGGCCTGCCAGGATGACTCCGATCAGGTAGCCGAGCGGGTACTGGCCAGCTTGCGGGAGCCTTTATGCTTTGATGGTCGCTGGCTGGTGGTCAATGCCAGTATCGGTGTTGCCCCCTTGTTGCCCGGCCAGGGGTTGCAGGATGCCTTGCAGACAGCTGATATCGCACTGTATTCGGCCAAGAGGGATGGCAAGGCGCGTTTTATGCGCTACGACCAACGTATGCAGGAACAGGCCCACGAGCGCCTGATGATTGAAAGCAATGTCTTGCAAGCGCTGCAAAGTGGCAGCTTTGAGCTGGACTACCAGCCCGTTTTTGATATGTCCCGGGATGCGCGCAGACAGCCTCTGGCCTGTGAGGTGTTGTTGCGCTGGCGGCACGGTCAGGAGCGAATACCGCCCGGTGCGTTTATTCCGGTGCTGGAAGAGTCTGGGGAAATTATTCCGGTCGGTTACTGGATTCTCGAGCAGGCCTGCCAGCAGGCTCGTGCCTGGCAGCTGGCTGGTCAACCCGGGTTCTGTTGCTCGATCAATCTGTCCGGAGTCCAGCTGAAAGAAACGGATTTCTGTCAGCGATTACGTTCTATTCTGGATAAAACCAGCTTGCCTGCCCATTCGCTGGTACTGGAAATTACCGAAAGTGTGTTGCTGGACCAAGCTGGTCATACGCTGTCCAATCTTCGGGAAATAGCGGCCATGGGGGTACGCCTGGCACTGGATGACTTCGGTACGGGTTATTGCTCGCTGGCCTATCTGAATCGCTTCCCGTTACACATCATCAAGCTGGATCGCAGCTTTCTGCATGAGGCTCACCGCAACCCGCGTCAGGCAATCATCTGTCGCAGCATTATCAATCTGGGGCATGCGCTGGGCATGAAAATCGTCGCCGAGGGTATCGAGACCTCACGTCAGATCGAGTTTTTACTGCAGGAGAATTGCTTGCTCGGTCAGGGCTTTCTGCTTGGCCGGCCGATGTCGCCTGAGCAGTTTTCTGGTTTGTGGCAAGAGCAGGGTGACCTGGATCGCTGATCAGGGCAGCCACAGATGTATTTAGAATCTTCGGATGAGGTTAACAATAATGAAAATCAATCTTCCGGTTACTACGCAGGAGGTCAGGCTGCGGGCAGGGGACAATCTGCTGACCACCACCAATCTCAAGGGGGCGATTAGCTACGCCAATCCCGCGTTCGAGCGGGTCAGTGGTTTTTCCCAAGAGGAAATGCTGGGTAAAAACCACAATATTATTCGTCATCCGGATATGCCGCCACAGGCCTTCGAACAAATGTGGCGGACGATAAAGTCAGGCAAGAGCTGGATGGGGCTGGTCAAGAATCGCTGCAAGAACGGGGATTATTACTGGGTCAGTGCTTATGTTTCGCCGGTCATGCGCGATGGCGAGGTTATTGAGTATCAGTCAGTACGCACCATGCCCGCCAGGGCTCAGGTCGAGGCGGCGGAGCGCTGCTACGCCGAGTTGAGCGAGAAGCGAACGCCCCTTTCCCTGCGTGTGCCGGCTTTGGGGCTGGATGCCTATCTGGGGCTTGCCTCTTTGCTGCTGGTCGCGCTGGTATGGTCGCTGGCAGTCTGGGGCTGGCCATGCCGCTGGCGGCCAGTTCGCTCTTGCTGGGCGGCCTCTGGCTGGCTTTGCAGATGACTATTGTGCTTTGCCTGCGCCCACTCAGGCGCTTGGCCGGCAGTGCGCGCAAGATTGCCGATAATCCGCTGGGGCAATATCTGTATACCGGCTCAAGAAACGAGATAGGCGCGATCCGCTTTGCACTGGAAATGCAGAAGGCAGAAGCGGCGGCGCTGGTCGGGCGTATGGCTGATGCAGCGACCCGCTTGCAGCGTGAATCCAGTGAACTGGTAGAGGCCGTGCATGTGTCCAGCCAGGGTAACCAGCGCCAGCAGCAGGAAACCGATCAGGTGGCCACGGCTGTCGAGCAGATGGCCGCCAGTATCCAGGAGGTGACCCGTAATGCCCATGCCTCGGCTCAGGCGGCCAATGATGCTGATAGCGAAGTGCTTGACGGGCAGACGGTAGTCGCCGCCTCGCGGGACATTATCCATGCCCTGGAGGGCAGGATTAATCAGGTGAGTGAGGTGATTGGCAGCCTGGCCGGCAAGAGCGCGGAAATTGGCAGTGTGACCGAGGTGATCAATGCGATTGCCTAGCAGACCAATCTGCTGGCGCTGAATGCGGCGATTGAAGCCGCGCGGGCCGGTGAGCAGGGTCGCGGGTTTGCTGTGGTAGCTGATGAAGTGCGCGGCCTGGCTGGCCGAACCCAGCAATCAACAGCGTCAATTGGCGGGCTGATCAGCGGTTTTCAGCAGGACACTCATGACGCGGTCGCGGCCATGCAGGCCGGGCTGGAGCAGGCTGGCGCTTCGGTCGACAAGGCGCGAGATGCTGCTGAAGCCCTGAAGCGGATCAATCACAAGGTGGCTGCAATAACCGGCAGCAGTGCACAGATTGCCACCGCAGTTGAGCAGCAGAGTGCGGTCAGTGAGGAGATCATGCGCGCGCTGGATCGGATGCGATCAGTGACCAACGAGAATGCCGCGGCGGCAGTGCAAAGTCATACCAATGCCAGGGGTATGGCTGGTCTGGTGAACAACCTGGAAACCCTGGCCAGTGATTTCTGGGCGGCGCACAGCGCCCGGGAGGCGTCCTAAAGGTCGCCCCACAGGTACTGGGCCAGCGACAGCACAACCACAGGGGCCGTTTCCGTACGCAATACCCGTGGCCCGAGACAGACCGGCTGAAAGCCGGTGCTTTCGGCCTGCTGGATTTCATCGGCGCTCAGGCCGCCTTCAGGTCCGATCAACAGGCTCAGGCTGGCGGGTTTGACCAGTTGCGCCAGTGGCCGGTCAGTGCGATGGTGCAAGACCAGCTTGAGTTCGCTGTCCTGTTGTTTGAGCCAGTCAGCCAGCACCTGGGGCGGGTGAACAACCGGTACCCGGCTGCGCCCGCATTGCTCACAGGCGCTGATGGCAACCTGTTGCCAGTGGGTCTGGCGCTTGTCGGCGCGCTCACCCTGCAGCTTTACCTCGCAGCGCTCGGTAAACAATGGGGTAATCTGACCGACACCCAGTTCAACGGCTTTCTGGATGGCCCAGTCCATGCGCTCACCGCGGGACATGGCCTGGCCCAGATGAATCGCCAGAGGCGACTCGGGCATACCTTCTATTGGCTCGGCCAACGTCAGACGCACCTGACGTTTGCCTGCTTCCAATACCTCGCCGGGCCATTCCTGCCCCGATCCGTTGAACACCTGTACCGGGGCGCCCGGGCCCAGACGCAGCACCCGACCTATATAGTGTGCCAGGTCGCCTTCCAGTAATTGTTCGCCCTGGGCCAGTGGGGCGTCCAGAAAAAAGCGAGAAACGCGCATGGTTCAGTCTCGGGTAGCCCGTTCGATTCCTTCCCAGGCCACGCTGGCCAGGTGATCGATCTGCTCGGGGGTAATGACATAGGGCGGCATGAAATACACCACGCTCCCCAGTGGGCGCAACAGGGCTTCGTGCCTCAATCCGTATTCATAGACGCGGATGCCGCGGCGCTCCTGCCATGGATAGGGGGTGCGCTCAGCCTTGTTCTTCACCATTTCGATGGCCAGTACCATGCCGGTTTGGCGCACCTCGGCGACATTCGGGTGGTCAGCGAAATGGGCCGTTGCCTGGGCCATATGCGCGGACAGCGCCTTGTTGCTTTCGATGACGTTGTTCTCCTCAAAGAGATCCAGCGTGGCCAATGCGGCGGCACAGGCCAGCGGGTTACCGGTATAGCTGTGCGAGTGCAGGAAGGCACGCAGGGTGTCGTAATCGTCGTAGAACGCCTGATACACATCGTCAGTGGTGAGACACACGGCCATGGGCAGATAGCCGCCGGTCAATGCCTTGGACAGACAGAGAAAGTCCGGGCTCATATCGGCCTGCTCACAAGCAAACATGCTGCCGGTGCGACCAAAGCCGACGGCGATTTCATCGTGAATCAGGTGCACCCCGTATCGATCACAGGCCTCGCGCAATAGCTTGAGATAGACCGGGTGGTACATGCGCATGCCGCCAGCACACTGAATCAGCGGCTCGATAATGACCGCAGCAACCTGTTCGTGGTTGTCTGCCAGTGCCCGCTCCATATGCTCGAACATCAACCGACTGTGTTCTTCCCAGCTGCTACCAGCCTCGCGCTCGTAACAATCCGGCGAAGGTACGGTTATCACTTCCATCAGCAGCGGCTTGTAGGTTTCCTTGTACAGCGCCACATCACCCACGGCCAGCGCCGCCAGGGTTTCGCCGTGATAGCTGTTGGAGAGAGTAATGAAACGCTTCTTTTCCGGTTTGCCGCGGTTGAGCCAGTAATGGAAGCTCATTTTCAGCGCCACTTCGATGCAGGACGAGCCATTGTCCGCATAAAAGCAACGGGTCAGTGTTGCGGGGGTGATATCAACCAGGCGCTCGGATAGCTCGATCACTGCCTGATGGGAAAAACCGCCGAGAATCACATGCTCAAGGGTGTCCAGCTGTTGCTTGACCCGCCGATTGATGTAGGGGTTGGCATGGCCGAAGACATTGACCCACCAGGAGCTGACGGCATCCAGATAACGATTGCCATCAAAATCATGCAGCCATACACCCTCGCCCCGCTGAATCGGGATGATGGGCATATGTTCGTGGTCTTTCATCTGCGTGCAGGGATGCCAGAGCACCGAAAGGTCGCGTTGCATCCACTGATTATTGAGCCCCATCACTGCCTCGTCGGATAGATGAATATCCGACGATTGTAACCTGACAGCGGACTGTCTGCAGGGTTCAACGGGTGCCGTAGACCACCATGGTCTTGCCCTTGACGCTGATCAGACCCTGTTCTTCCAGTGTTTTGAGTACCCGGCCGACCATTTCCCGGGAGCAGCCGACGATACGTCCGATTTCCTGGCGGGTGATCTTGATTTGCATGCCGTCGGGATGGGTCATGGCATCCGGTTGCTTGCACAGCTCCAGCAGGGTGCCGGCGACGCGACCAGTGACGTCGAGAAACGCCAGATCGCCCACTTTCCGGGTAGTACTACGCAGACGGTCAGCCATCTGCCGGCCGACGACATAGAGCAATTCGGGATCACGGGCGGTTATTTCGCGGAATTTTGCATAGGGCAATTCCGCCAGCTCGCACTCGGTCTTGGCCTTGACCCAGGCGCTGCGATCCTGTTCGGCCTGTTCTTCGTCAAACAGTCCCATTTCACCAAAGAAATCACCTTGATTGAGATAGGCGATGATCATGTCTCGGCCTTGCTCATCTTCAATAAGGATGGTCACCGAGCCCTTGACGATATAGAACAGCCGATCAGACACGTCCCCAGCATGAATGATAGTGCTGCGGGGGCCAAAACGACGACGATAACAATGCCCGAGAAATACATCGAGGTTCTTTATTTTTGGAATAAGGGATAGAGCAGCCATTAATGTCATCCTGTCAGATATGATCGGGCAGACCATGCAAACATGGGCATCCATGCAGCCTCGTAATGAGACCAAAATCGATTATGTCCAGTTTTATCAACAAAGGCCAGTGTCTGAGGCCCTTGCTGCAATATGCTATTCTCCGCCGCCAGCACAGACTATTGCCGCGGGAGCATTGAATGAAAGCGCATATCAAGTGGGTAGACGGAGCCATGTTTCTTGGCGAATCGGGTAGTGGCCACACCATTGTCATGGATGGGCCAGAGGAATCAGGCGGTCGCAATATGGGTGTGCGCCCGATGGAGACAGTGCTGATCGGGCTGGGCGGCTGCGCCAGCTACGACGTGGTGAGTATTCTGAAGAAGGGTCGCCAGGATATCCGGGACGTGCACACACTGCTGGAGGCCGAACGCGCTGATACCGAACCCAAGGTATTTACCAGGATCCATGTGCGCTTCATTGTCACTGGCAAGCAACTGAAGGAAGCACAGGTCAAGCGGGCTGTTGAGCTGTCGGCAGAGAAGTATTGCTCGGCGTCGATCATGCTAGGACGGGCTGGAGTGGAAATCACTCATGACTACGAGATAGTTGAAGTCGACTGAAGCGCAGCAACAGAAGACTGCGCTTCAGATCTCGTGTATCAGATGCGGTAGGTAACGCTGGTCATGACTCTGGACATCAGTTTCATGGTGCCTTTCACCGGCCGGGGGAACACCACGCCACCGGCCTGCAGCGCCATGCTGCCATGTTCGATCTCATCCTCGCGCATTTGTTCGAGGATGGCGCGGGACTTCAAGTCATCTTCAGGTAGCTGGGTGAGATGATCATCCAGATGCCGTTCCACCAATTGCTCCGTAGCGGCGACAAAGCCCAGGCTGATACGGTCGCTGATTCTACCGGCCACGGCGCCCAAACCAAACGATAAACCGTAAAACAGCGGGTTCAATACGCTGGTACGGCTACCCAGCTCGTTCAAGCGTTGCTCACACCAGGCCAGATGATCAATCTCTTCTGCTGCCGCCTGTTCCATCTGTGCCCGGATGTCCGGCAGTTTGGCGGTCAGTGCCTGGCCCTGATAGAGCGCCTGTGCGCATACCTCACCGGTATGGTTGATCCGCATCAGACCAGCGACATGCTTGCGCTGCTCTTCGGCTACTGCATCGGTGCGCAGATGCTGAGCCGGCGAGGGGCGGGCTGGCTGCGCCGCGCCAGGCACCAGCGTGCGCATGGCCTGCTCACCTTGCACCAGCAAGCGGTCGAACAGACTGTATTGACGTGCACTCATGTAATCTCTCCTGAAACCGGCTTCAGTATAGCGGGTTGAATCAGCCGCAGGCTTGTTGCAAATCAACCCGGAGGCCAGCCCATCTGCCGTTGACCCAGTACATGCAGGTGAATGTGATAGACCGTCTGACTGCCCATTTCCTTACAGTTGAAGACGGTACGGAAGCCTCCTTCACAGCCCAGTTCCAATGCCAGCCGCTGCGCGGTATAGGTCATGTAGCCAACCAGTTCGCAATCTTCCTCTGTCATATCATTGAGGGTAGCGATATGCTTTTTCGGGATCACCAGAAAATGCACCGGAGCCTGAGGATTGATGTCATGGAAGGCCACTACTCGATCATCTTCAAAAATGATCTTCGACGGAATCTTGCCCTCGGCAATACCGCAAAACAGACAGTTCACAGCGCACTCCTTGTTGTTGGTCGCAGTGCTGCCAGTGTAACCAACCCGTGGGCAAATGTAACAGCGCCTTTTGCCGGCAGGGATGCGTCATGAAGAACGATATACACGATCTGGGACTGGTGCTTGACTCCAGGGTGCGACTGATCGTCATTGAGTCGTGGGAAGAATTACGGGTGCTGGAGGCGATCGCGACGCTGGCGGTCAGGCGCAATCAGACCTGGTACACCTGGAATCAGGTCGAGGGTTTGCAACGGCTGGGTTTTGGCACAGGGCTGGATGCCAGCGAAGACATGAGCGACCCAGAACATGCGCTGGACTACATAAGGCGGCAGAAGGAATCTGCGCTGTTTGTCTTCTGTGACCTGCATCCCTTCATGCAGTCACCCAAGTTGATTCGCCTGTTGAAGATGATCGCAATGAACCCTGCAGAGCAGGCGCCGACATTGTTGCTGGTCAGCCATGAACTGACGTTGGCGCCCGAGCTTCGCCGTTTGTCAGCCCGCATCCGTTTGAGCATGCCATCGGACGAGCAATTGGCGGCGATCATCCGCGAGGAAGCCGCGCGCTGGACGGAGCGCAATCAGGGGCGGCGGGTACGCACCGACAGTCGCACACTCGAGCAGGTGGTGCGCAATCTGCGCGGTGTCACCCATGAGGAAGCCAGACTGTTGGCGCGCAAGCTGATCGTGGATGACGGCGCCATCACTCAGGAAGATCTGCCGGTACTCAATCAGGCCAAGTTCAGTCTGCTGGATATGCAGGGCGTGCTGAGCTTTGAGCAGAACACTGCGCGCTTTGAGCAGAACACTGCGCGCTTTGCCGAGGTGGGCGGATTGGCTCGCTTCAAACGTTGGCTGGCCGATCGACAGGCGGCGTTTCATAGGCCTGACGGATCCGACATGCCCAAGGGTGTGCTGCTTGCAGGCGTGCAGGGTTCCGGCAAGAGTCTGGCCGCCAGAGCGGTTGCCGGTCTCTGGGGTTTGCCGCTGTTGCGGCTGGATTTTGCAGCGCTGTATGACAAGTACATCGGTGAAACGGAGCGGAATCTACGCGAGGCGCTGGCAATGGCCGATGCCATGGAGCCCTGTGTGCTGTGGATTGATGAAATCGAAAAGGGCATCGCCGATGATGGCGGTGATCAGGGCGTCTCACGACGCGTGCTGGGCACGTTGCTGACCTGGATGGCCGAACGCAAGAGTCGGGTATTTCTGGTGGCGACGGCGAATAACGTTATGCAGCTGCCCCCCGAACTCATCCGCAAGGGGCGGTTGGACGAGTTGTTCTTTGTCGATCTGCCAGCCGCGCCGGTGCGCGAAGACATCTTCCGCATCCACCTGTCCAGTCGGGGGCTGGCGGTAGAGCGCTTCGATTTGCCAGCGTTGGCTGCGGCCAGTGATGGTTTTTCCGGGGCTGAAATCGAACAGGCTGTGGTAGCCGCGGTCTACAGTGCCGCTGCACGTCAGGAAGAGGTAGTGAACATGCATGTATTGGAAGCACTGACTGAAACTGCTCCGCTGTCGGTGGTCATGACGGAGCGTATTCAGAGCTTACGAGACTGGGCGCGTGAGCGCGCCATCATGGCTGATTAGAAGGGCTTGAGTACGACCAGCAATACCGCGCCGACCAGCACCAGTACCGGCGCCTCATTGAACCAGCGGTAGAAGACATGTGAGCGGCTATTGCTGTCATCGGCAAAGCGGCGCAGTTGGGCTCCGCAGAGAAAATGATAAATGATCAGCAGTACCACCAGCGTCAGCTTCGCATGCAGCCAGCCCTGTTGCAGCCAGGCCGGGGTAAGAACCAGCATCCAGATGCCCAGTCCAACGGCGGCCAGCATGGAGGGGGTCATGATGCCGCGATACAGTTTGCGCTCCATGATCTTGAAGCGGTCGCGGCTGATCTGATCCTCACTCATGGCATGGTAGACAAACAGTCGCGGAAGATAAAACAGTGCGGCGAACCAGGTCACCACGGCCATGATGTGAAAGGCCTTAACCCATAGATACACGTTGTACTCCTGAACGGAAGTGCCTGCGAAATTGGCGTTCTGTTGGTAATTTAGTGAGACGCTCTTATGATAGGGCGTTTGGCAGCCATGTTAATCGAATTGAGGCAGAAAATGATCAAGATAGGCATTGTAGGGGGCACCGGCTATACCGGCGTCGAATTGCTGCGGTTGTTGGCGGCACACCCGCAGGCACATGTCGAGATCATTACTTCGCGATCAGAGGAAGGCGTGCGTGTGGCAGACATGTACCCCAACCTGCGCGGCCATTATGACGATCTGGCTTTCAGTGTGCCCGACACAGTCACCCTGGGCCAATGCGACGTGGTGTTCTTCGCCACCCCCCATGGTGTTGCCCATGAATCGGCCGCGGAACTGCTGGCTACTGGAACCCGGATTATCGACCTGTCGGCGGATTTTCGTCTGAGCGATGCCGACCTCTGGGCCAAATGGTACGGCCAGCCCCACGGTGCGCCCGAATTACTTGGCGAGGCGGTTTACGGTCTGCCGGAAGTCAACCGTGCCGCCATCCGTAACGCCAGACTGATTGCTGTCCCCGGTTGCTACCCGACCTCGGTACAACTGGGTCTGATTCCGTTGCTGGAAGCAGGGCTGGCGCAGACCGACAACCTGATTGCCGACTGTAAATCCGGTGTCAGTGGGGCCGGTCGCGGCGCCAAGGTGGCCTCGCTGTTCGGTGAAACCACCGAGAGTATGAAAGCGTACGGCGTGTATGGCCATAGGCATCTCCCGGAAATTGCCCAGGGTCTGCAGCGTGCGGCCGGCAAGCCAGTCGGACTGACGTTTGTGCCGCACTTGGCGCCGATGATTCGGGGCATTCATTCCACGCTGTATGCACATGTGCCGGATCGCAGTGTGGATCTACTGCGGCTGTTTGAGCAGCGCTACGCCAATGAGCCCTTCGTCGATGTCATGCCTGCCGGCAGTCATCCGGAAACCCGCAGTGTGCGGGGCGCCAACGTCTGTCGTCTGGCTATCCACCGGCCGCAGGATGGCGATCTGGTGGTGGTGCTGTCGGTCATCGACAACCTGGTTAAAGGCGCTTCCGGTCAGGCGATTCAGAACATGAATATCGTGATGGGTCTGGATGAACGTATGGGGCTTGAGCACCCGGCGCTCATGCCCTGATGGATAACGACAATCCCCTCTCGCCTTCTCCCGAGCAGACTCCGGTGGCTCGGGAGGAAACGCAATCCCGACCCAGGCGCCTGATAACCTGGATTCTGCTCGCCGGATTGCCGTTGTGTGCCTGCTTGGGCTGGGAGGCGGCAATGTACTCCGGACCGATGCAGGACTATCAACGTCTGCGTGATGAGCGGGCGACCATGCACAGCGAGCTCGAAGAAACCCGCTTACGTCACCAGCAGCTCGAAGTTGATCTGTTAGTTGCCCGGCAGGCCGCAGCTGATAACCTGGCGGTGGTGGATGACCTGGAGCAGCAGTTATTTCGTCTGCAACAGGATCTTGCCCAATACCAAGGGGCGCTGGTGCCCAAGGCAATGACCCACGGCGTGCGGATTCAGGCTTTTGAGCTGCAGCGCACAGACGTGCCGGGTATTTTCCGCTACAAGGTCATGGTCAGTCGTGTTGGTAATGAGAACGATACGGTCGAGGCAAAGCTGTCCATCATCCTGCAGGGTGAACAGGAGGGGGAGGCGGTTCGGTATCCTCTTGGAGAGCTGACCGCAGGTCGAACTGAATCCTTGCCGCTGAACTTCCGTTATTTTCAGGTCGTGCCCGGTAGTGAGGGAGGGGAGCTGATGTTACCGTTGGGTTTTGAGCCAGAACAGATACAGCTCAAGGTCGAGCACGACGGCAAGGTGTTATTGGAACAGACTCTGGAATGGGTCGAGACGGGAGCCAGAACCTGATGCTGAAAGACAGACGCAAGAACCAGGCGGTCAGCCAGTACCCAGGCAAAACCACTGTCGTGGCCAATGATGCTGAATTGCGCGGTAATATTCGGTTCACCGGCGCGGTGCAGGTGGATGGCCGGGTGATCGGCAATATCGATGCCAGTGACGGCCTGGTCAGCATCACCCAGGAAGGGTATGTTGAAGGCATCATCAAAGCGCCGAAGGTAATCATCGACGGGGTTATTGTTGGCGACGTGTATGCGTCCGAACATCTGCAATTGGACGCTCAAGCGCGAGTAGATGGCGATCTCTATTATCGGTTCATGGAGATGGTCACGGGTGCCCAGATCAACGGTCAGTTGCAGTATCTGGGGGACGAGCAGCCCAGTGCAGAAATGTACCTGACGGACGAAGCGGAACTCAAGAGTAGTTGACCAAAAGAGTCGGATAAAAGGATAATAGCCGGCTTGATGTGCTGCGGCACTGCCGCCGGAGGTTGTATGTCTAGTGTTGAAGTGTTTACCCCTGCTGCGATGCAGTTCACTGATAGTGCTGTGGACAAGGTGCGGTCGCTGATCGAAGAGGAAGGTAATGAGCGCTTGAGTCTGCGCGTATTCGTTACCGGCGGGGGATGCTCCGGTTTTCAGTATGGTTTCACTTTTGATGATGAGCTGGCCGAGGATGACACCATCATCGAGCGGGGCGGCGTACGTCTGGTTGTCGATCCGATGAGCTTCCAATATCTGGCAGGCTCAGAAGTGGACTATCTGGAAGGGCTGGAAGGTTCCCGATTTGTTATCAATAATCCGAATGCCAGCACCACGTGCGGCTGTGGATCCTCGTTCTCCATCTGATCAGGCCTGACGTTAATCACGCCGGGTAGGCAGCGCCAAGAATCCGTTCGCCGCGCGCGCCAGTAACCGCAGGCAAGTTGCCGCTGAGTCGCCTCTGGCAACGCCACGCCAGCCAGGCGAACGCGATCGCTTCCATCCAGTCCGGATCGACGCCCAGCTCGGCAGTTGTCATCACCGGGCTGAGGGGTAGCAGCTGTTGCAATCGTTCCATGAGCCGGCCGTTATGTGCACCACCGCCGCACACATAGGCTGCGCTGGGTGGCGGTTGGCAATCTTCCAATGCCTGTGCAATGGTTCGGGCGGTCAGCTCAAGCAGCGTCGCTTGAACGTCGGCTGGTTCATATCGGTGTTCACCCAGTTGGCGCTGGAGCCAGTCAGGGTGAAAATATTCGCGTCCGGTACTCTTGGGCGCGGTGCGATGAAAATAATCATCAGCCAGCATCCGCTCCAGCAAGGCCGGAATGACCTGTCCGCTGCGCGCCCAATTGCCATTGGCATCGAAGGACTGGCCTTCATGCTGATGTATCCAATAGTCGAGCAGCACGTTGCCCGGCCCGCTATCGAAGCCGCTGGTCTGCCCGTCCTGTGCAAGCAGCGTCAGGTTGGCAAAACCGCCGATATTGACTAACGCTCGGGTGTGCTGCGCGTCATGTAATAGCCAGGCGTGAAACGCCGGCACCAACGGAGCACCCTCGCCACCTGCAGCCAGATCTCGGTTGCGAAAATCACACACCACATCAATACCGCATAACTCAGCAAGCAGAGCGGGGGCGCCGATCTGTACGCTGAAACCGGACTCAGGATGATGGCGGATGGTCTGGCCGTGGCTGCCAATGGCAGAGACATCGCTGGCGCTCAGATTCTGCTGCTGTAACAGCTGTTGTACGCCTGCGGCGGCCAATCGAGCCCATTCTTGCCCCGCCAGACCGGCACGGCGAATCTCATCTGCGCCTGGTTGGCACAGTGCGAGCAGATCGTTACGTAATTCGGAGGGGAAGGGCATGCACAGCGCGGCCAGCAGGCTGGCGCGCTGAGTGTCGCTGGAAAAGGATGTCAGTGCGATATCGACACCATCCAGGCTGGTGCCTGACATGATGCCGATATACAGAGTGCCCACTACTCGCCCAGCTGCGCCAACTGCGTGGAGCCCTGCTGATCAAGGCTGGCCATCATCTGGTTGCTGAGAGCAAGAAATGCAGTGCGCTCGCTCTGCGGGATGGGGTCGGAGGCTGGCAGTTGAACACTGAGCGGGTCAACATGACGGCCGCTGACCTGGAACTCGTAGTGCAAATGCGGGCCGGTAGCCAGTCCAGTCATACCAACATAGCCAATGACCTGACCCTGACTCACATTGCTGCCAGCCCGGATGCCCGAAGCGTAGCGGCTCATGTGCGCATACAGTGTCTGGTAGGTCTGACCGTGCTTGATCACCACGGTGTTACCGTAGCCGCCCTTGCGCCCGACATGAACCACCCGGCCGTCACCCGTGGCCTTGATTGGCGTGCCGGTCGCTGCCGCATAATCCACGCCTTTATGAGCACGGATCTTGTTCAGTACCGGGTGGCGGCGGCCAGGATTGAAGCGTGAGCTGATACGGGCAAACTCTACCGGTGTACGGATGAAAGCTTTGCGCATGCTGGTACCGTCAGCACGGTAATAGCTGCTGTAACCATTTGCGTCGGTATAGCGCACGGCTGTGTACGTCTTTCCTCGATTGGTAAAGCGTGCGGCAAGAATATTGCCGGTACCTACACGCTGACCATCCAGATGTTTTTCTTCATATAGCACTTCAAAGCGATCGCCCTGGCGGATCTCACGAGCAAAATCCACGTCGTAGCCAAACACATTAGCCATCTGCATGGTCAGGTTGTGCGATAGGCCGGCCTTCTGCGCCGCGACAAACAGCGAGCTATCAATGCTGCCATGGGCGAAGCGCGTGCTGACTGCGGGCTCGAGAACATCTTTGCTGAAGGCGTAATGCTCGCCGTCACGATCGATGCGAATGGTTTCAAGCGTGTTCAGCTGCGAACGCATGCCCAGCAACCGGCCATCCTCGCCCAGCTTGAACTCAAGCTGTTGGCCAACGCGCAGACGAGTGAAGGCCTTCGCCTCCTGGCTGCTGTTGATCACCTCATGCAGGGTATTGGCAGACAGCCCGACATTCTGAAACAGGATCGACAGGGTGTCGCCGGAGCTGACGGTGACGCTTGTCCATTCAGGCGTGACAGCTTCTTGAGGCTCAGCAACAATTGGTGCCAGGCTGATGCCGGCATTAACCACTTCCGGTGAGGCGGCAGGGGTGATGGATTCGGAATGGCTGGTCAGCTCGAGGGGTGAGCTGATTGTGACTGTTTCACTGATCAGGGCATCCAACTCTTCAGAGAGCGGGGCCTCTGTGGTGGATCGTTCATGGACTTCAGTCAGGTCGAGTTGCACCAGCGTGCGTTTGGCTTCGACCTGGGTAGTGGGAATGACGAGCAGAAAAATGCTCAGCGCGGCGGCGATACCACTTGCGGCCATAAGGTGGCTTTTAGGGTAGCGCGATGACTCTGACTTGTGATGTCCCATAAGCGCTCTTGTGGTTGTTTCTATAGAAAGTGAAGTAACTTGCTAAATTATAACTGAAAGTCGTCCAAAGCAAGCTTTCCCGTTCCCGTCCGTCAGGTTTCAGGCGTCATTTTTCAATCTGTGCTAACGAGCCGGTAGTGGTAAAGCTGTCAAGTTTAATCTTGAGCGCCAATGCTGTATCTTTCCCATCCTTTCTTCTTTGATCTCTATCAACGCACTGAACAGGAATGAAGCATGAAGTCGGTTGACGAGCAGTTGGCGCTGATCAAGCGCGGGGCGGACGAAATATTGGTGGAAGCCGAGCTGCGTACGAAACTGGAACGCGGCATCCCGCTGCGGGTCAAGACCGGCTTCGATCCGACCGCTCCCGATCTGCATCTGGGGCATACGGTGCTGATCAACAAGCTGCGTCAATTCCAGGAGTTGGGGCACAAGGTGTTGTTTCTCATTGGGGACTTCACCGGCATGATAGGTGATCCCAGTGGCAAGAACAGCACGCGCCCACCGCTCACGCGGGAGCAGGTGCTGGCCAATGCCGAGACGTATAAAGAGCAGGTGTTCAAGATTCTCGATCCTGAGCTGACCGAGGTGGTGTTCAACTCGCAGTGGATGGATGCCTTTTCGGCGGCGGAAATGATCCAGCTGGCTGGCAAGTACACCGTGGCGCGGATGCTCGAGCGGGATGATTTTGATAAGCGCTATAAAGGTAATCAGTCGATTGCCATTCATGAATTTCTCTATCCGCTGATTCAGGGTTATGACTCGGTAGCGCTGAAGGCCGATATCGAGCTGGGCGGTACTGACCAGAAATTCAACTTGCTCATGGGTCGCGAGCTTCAGCGTCAATATGGGCAGGAGCCGCAGGTCACTCTGACCATGCCGCTGCTGGTCGGGCTGGATGGCGAGATGAAAATGTCCAAGTCGCTGGGCAACTACGTCGGTATCAATGAGCAGCCAGGTGTGATGTACAACAAGATCGTATCCATGCCGGATACCTTGATGTGGCGTTACTTCGAACTGCTGAGCTTCCGCAGTATGGAGGAGATCGATGCGCTGCGTAAGGATGTAGACGCGGGAGCCAATCCGCGGGATATCAAGATCAAGCTCGCAGAAGAGCTGGTTGCGCGTTTTCATGGCGAAGAAGCGGCTGCCAATGCGCACCGCTCAGCGGGCAATCGCCTGAAGGATGGCGAGTTGCCGGAAGATCTGCCGGAGGTTGTGCTGGCAAGTGACACAGCCTTGCCGGTATCGGCAGTCCTGAATCGCGCAGGCATGGTAAAGAATGCCGCTGCCGCAAGAGATCTACTGAGTGCGGGTTCGGTCAAGGTTGACGGGCAGGTAATTGATCGTGACTTCCTGTTCGAGCTGGGCTCGACGCATGTCTGTCAGGCAGGTAAGAAGAAGTTTGCCAGAATTGTCATAAAAGCTTCTTGACGGCCCGCTTATAATCTCTATAATGCGCCCCTCACCACCGGGGTGGGTCAGCAGGAGCGGCCAGCCAAGGCAGTGAAAAAGGTTTGAAGGAAGGCGTTGACAAGGTGTTTTAACCCTGTAGAA
>CAYYUQ010000012.1:0-54234 GCA_964474945.1 uncultured Halopseudomonas sp.
CCACCTTCTTTCAGGTGGACGGGTTTGCCGGCTTCGCCGGGCAAACAAAAAAGGCCGTTGCGCTATCGCGACGGCCTCGATCCTCTGCTGACGATGTTACTGCTCCACTTCCACCACTTTGGCTTCAGGAGCATGGTTCTTGATGGACTCAATACCATTATCGCGGGAGGCAGCAGTCTGGTATTGCTGGCTGGTGCCAATGACCTGATGATTTGCCGCCTTGAGGTTGAACATGAATTTGCCCGCCCCCGACTCTTTTCTTTCATAGCGCCCGTCATCCGGCGCGTTGGTTTTGACCGACTCGACACCGTTCAGACAACTGGACTTGCTCTTGTAGCCTTCGCTGGCAAGGATATTCTGACCATTGGATGCCTTCAGACGAAAACGGAATTCCCCCGCCTTGTCCTGATATATCTCAAATGTTCCAGCCATACTGTACTCCTTGGGGATTCATGCGCATCAGATGAATACATTGGTGTGCCATCCACACCAACATCAAGATAAAGCTCTCACAGCACCCTGATTAAAGCCGAAAGCCTGCCGCTTCGCTAGAGAAAACACACAGCAGCTGCGGATTCCGTATGGATACCGCTCGCCTATTCATCTGAGCGAACCCAGACAAGATCAGCGATATCCGTCAATATCGCCTGCTTCGGCCAACACTGCCGGCAGATTCGACGCGCGCTGCTGGCGGGTCAGCCATTGAGCGCAATAGCTGAGGCTAAGGCAAGATCGATAGAGAGCCAGCCGCAGCCACCTGATGCAAACCCCACCGCCACCTTTTTCCCGCTGAGACAGGATGCTATTGTGTGTCACATCTCAAACAACAAGAAACGCTGCCATGCCAAATTTCCCTTCCCGAGCTCTGCAGTTCATCTGGCTGACCCTCGTCTGCCTATCATTCACCACGGCTGTACATGCCGACGCGCCGCCCATCGCCGGTGAACGCTTCCAACTGCTCGAACAGGCCCTGCAGGCGGAAGTCGATCAGGGCCGTCTTGCCGGCATCGCCGTTCTGGTAGAACAGGACGGCCAGTTGCTGCACCGCAGTAAGCACGGCTATCAGGATATCGCTGGCGACGTGCCGCTGGCCGACGACACCCTGTACAAGATTTTCTCGCTGACCAAACCGGTCACCAGCATCGCCATGCTCATGCTGCAGGAACAGGGCAAGCTGTCGCTGGACGATCCGCTGGCCAAGTACCTGCCGGAATTCGCCGATCTGAAGGTCGCCGTCGCCGACGGCCCGGATGGTATCCCGCAAACCGCTGCGCCCAGCCATGCACCCACCCTGCGCGAACTGATGAACCAGACCGCCGGCTTCAGCTACGGGGTGTTCAGTCAGTCCCAGGTTGATACCCTTTATCTGAAAGCCGACCTGTTCAATACCGGGCAGACGCTGGAAGACATGGTTGGCAAACTGGCGCAGTTGCCGCTACTCAATCAGCCCGGAACCGTCTGGAACTACAGTCTGTCGGTGGATATCCAGGCTCGGGTTATCGAAGTCGTCAGCGGCCAGCCTTACGATCAGTTTCTTGCCGAGAACATCTTCAAACCACTCGGCATGAAAGATACCGGTTACCACGTCGATACAGCACAGGCGCCGCGATTGGCCGTGTCCTACAAGCCCGGTGACAATGGGCTGGAGCCACAGGACAATACCCAGTACCTGACCAAACCGGCGCTGACCCAGGGCGGCAGCGGGCTGATCTCCAGCATGGATGATTACCTGCGCTTCGCCCGCATGCTGCTCAACAGCGGCGAACTGGATGGCGTGCGTATCGTCTCCGCCGAATCCATCGCCGAAATGGCCCGCGACCAGCTCCCGCCGGACGTCGATGGCCCGTCCTGGGCGCCTGGCAACCGCTTCGGCCTGAACGTAGCCGTTGTCGAGGACAGCGCCAGAGCCGGACAGCTGCCGGTCGGCACCTACTGGTGGTGGGGCATCCAGGGCCCATGGATGTGGGTTGACCCGAATAACAACCGGATCGTACTGGGCATGATGCAGAACACCGACTACCGCCACTCGCGGGTGGTACACGGAACCGTCAGTCAGATCCTGTATGGAGAGCGCTGAAAACTGAGCCCATTCAAGCCAGTACCGCTGAGCTGATGATGCTCACGCCGGGCTTTGCCTCAATTGCCGCTTCCAGCAACGCCCGGGCGATATTGTCCGCTGGATTGACCCGCACACGCCGTGGCAGCAAGGGGCCAAGCGCTTTCAGGATAACCTCCGCCGTCCGCTCCCCCGCTCGGAACTCCGGACGCGGGCCGCTGATCAGGCCGGGGCGCACAAAGGTGAGCGAGGCAAAACCGCAACCGGCCAGATGGTGCTCCAGCTCGCCTTTTACCTGATTGTAGAAGAACCGCGAGCCCGCGTTGGCACCAACCGCCGAGTTGAGCACATATGCAGGTGTGCCCTGCTGCCGGGCCAGCTTCGCTACCGCGAGGGGATAGTCATGATCCACCCGACGAAATGCGTCCCTCGAACCAGCCTGCTTCATGGTCGTGCCCAGGGCACAGACTACCGCATCCGCCTGCCACCAGAGCGCGTCCACGGGCAGATTATCGAAATCAACAACCGGCGCATCCAGCTTCGCATGGCTGGCCAACGGACGCCGCACCGGGGCCACCACTGCACTGATGCGCGCGTCATCCAAAGCCTGCCGCAGCACATGACTGCCAACCAGCCCAGTTGCACCGACCAATAACAGTTTCACCTGCCTGACCTCCGTCCCATGCACCGCAGCATGCGGGGCTCCTTGAACAATATCCTGCTGCGCCAGCAAGGCAGACAAACTCTACCCGATACTCATCACCTTCATCCAGGCTAGCGTCGCGGCGGGGGCAGGATAATGCGGCGAGGGATACAAAAAAGCCCCCGAGGCGTTAACCGTCGGAGGCTTTTGAACTACTGGCTGGCGGATCAGTTTTTGCTGGCGCGCTTGCGCAGGTTCTCGTCGAGGATCTTCTTGCGCAGACGGATCGACTTGGGCGTTACTTCGACCAGTTCGTCGTCGTCGATGAATTCCAGCGCCTGTTCCAGGGTGAACTTGATCGGTGGTACCAGGGCGATGACTTCATCCTTGCCGGAGGCGCGCATGTTGTCGAGTTTCTTGCCCTTGGTGGGGTTGATCACCAGGTCGTTGTCACGGCTGTGGATACCAGCCAGCTGGCCTTCATAGATTTCCTGACCGGGCTCTAGGAACAGCTTACCGCGGCTCTGCAGGGTTTCCAGTGAGTAGGTCAGTGCCTTACCGGTAGCCATGGAGACCAGTACGCCGTTCTGGCGGTGACCTACGTCGCCACCCTTGATCGGGCCGTAGTGACTGAAGGTGGAGGCGAGGATACCGGTACCGGACGTCATGGTCAGGAAGTTGTTACGGAAGCCAATCAGACCGCGGGCCGGGATAACGTATTCCAGGCGGATACGGCCCTTGCCGTCCGGCGCCATGTCGGTCAGATCGCCTTTGCGCAGCCCCATCTGCTCCATCAGCGCACCCTGATGCTGCTCTTCGATGTCGATGATGACGTTTTCGTAGGGCTCCTGCTTCTCGCCGTCGATCTCACGGATAACCACTTCCGGACGACCAATCGCCAGCTCGAAGCCTTCGCGACGCATGGTTTCGATCAGTACCGACAGGTGCAGTTCGCCACGGCCCGAGACCTTGAACTTGTCCGCAGAGTCGCCTTCCTCAACGCGCAGGGCAACGTTATGCAGCAGCTCTTTTTCCAGACGCTCCTTGATGTTACGGCTGGTGACGAACTTGCCTTCCTTACCCGCGAACGGCGAATCGTTGACCTGGAAGGTCATGGATACGGTCGGCTCGTCGACGGTCAGCGGAGGCAGAGCTTCAACGTTGTTCATGTCGCACAGGGTGTCAGAGATGAACAGTTCGTCCATACCGCTGACGCAGACGATGTCGCCGGCCTGGGCTTCCTCGACCTCAACACGCTGCAGACCGGAGTGGCCCATGATTTTCAGGACACGGCCCTGGCGCTTCTTGCCGTCGGCGCCAATGGCGATCACCGGCGTGTTGGTCTTGATCTTACCGCGGTTGATGCGGCCTACGCCTATCACGCCAAGGAAGCTGTTGTAGTCCAGCTGGGAGATCTGCATCTGGAACGGGCCATCCAGGTCAACGCTGGGCGGCGGTACGTGATCGACGATGGCCTGGAACAGGGCGTCCATGTTGTCGTCCAGGTTCTCGTGATCCATGCCGGCGATGCCGTTCAGGGCGCTGGCGTAGACGATCGGGAAGTCCAGCTGCTCTTCGGTGGCACCGAGGTTATCGAACAGGTCGAAGATCTGGTCAACAACCCAGTCCGGACGGGCACCGGGACGGTCGATCTTGTTCACGACGACAATGGGGTTCAGGCCGGCCTGGAAAGCCTTCTGGGTCACGAAGCGGGTCTGCGGCATGGGACCGTCGATGGAGTCGACCACCAGCAGTACGCAGTCAACCATGCTCATCACCCGCTCGACTTCACCGCCGAAATCGGCGTGACCGGGGGTATCAACGATGTTGATGTTGTAGTCTTTCCACTTCAGCGCGGTGTTTTTCGCCAGGATGGTAATCCCGCGCTCCTTCTCCTGATCGTTGGAATCCATCACGCGCTCGTTTTCCGCTTCTTTACGGTCGAGGGTGCCGGATAGGCGCAGCAACATATCGACCAGCGTGGTTTTACCGTGGTCAACGTGGGCGATGATGGCGATGTTACGGAGATTCTCGATCACTGGGGTCATCCTGGGTTACGCAAGGACAGGCGTGCCTGTCTTAAAAGAGGCACGCATTATACAGACACTGAGGTTACAGTGTCTGTTTTTTGTACGGACGGTCGCGATTGGCGGAGAAATCAGCCTTTAGGCAAGCGCAAAACCCGCACATTGTCATGCCCGCGATCCAGCAGATACTGGGCATGCAGCTGGCTCATGACACCTTTTTCGCAATACAACAAATAGGCGCGAGCGGCGTCCAATTCGGCAAAACGGCTGTTCAATTGATAGAAAGGCAGCTTGAGCACTTCGATTCCGTCAAGAACGAGCGGCTTGGCTTCCTCCTCATCCGGGTGACGAATATCCAATACCACCTGGCCGGCCAGCGCCTGTTCTACCGTTTCCACTTCAGAGCCTTCCAGCTCCAACTCCAGATCACAGCAATCGGTAGAAATGGCCTGTTCGATGGCCTCGTCCAGAATGCTGAAGTTGAAGTTGGCTTCGGCGGCGGCCACCTTGCGTGCGTTGGTATGAATATCCGGGCTGACGGAAATCACTCCGCAGTATTCCGGCATGCTACTGGAAAAGGCTTCAGTACCGATGCGGCGCGCGGTGCGAATGATCTCGGTCTTGCTGGTGGTGATCAGCGGACGCAGCACCAGCATGTCGCAGACCTGGTCGATAGCGGCCAGGTTGGGCAGGGTCTGGCTGGATACCTGGGCAATTGCCTCGCCGGTGACCAGTGCCTGGAAGCCCCTGCGCTGAGCGATGCGGCTGGCAGCACGCAGCATCATGCGCTTGAGCACCACGCCCATCTGGCTGTTGTCGACGTTTTGCAGGATTTCGGCGACCACGCCCTCGAAGGGCACACTGATAAAGCGCAGACGGTGGCTGGCGGCGTATTTTTCCCATAAATAGTGCGCGACCTGACGCACGCCCAATTCATGGGCACGTCCGCCGAGGTTGAAGAACACAAAGTGGGGCAGAATGCCGCGTTGCAGCATCTGATAACTGGCAACGGTGGAGTCGAAACCACCGGACATCAGGCTCAGAACCGGCTCCATGGTCCCCAGCGGAAAACCACCGATGGCGTCATGCCGAGCATCGATCAGGAACACCCGTTCGTCACGGATTTCCAGCTGCACCACTACCTGCGGATCCTTCAACGACACCCCCGCCGCGCCACTGGCCTCCATCAGCCGTGAACCGACCAGGCGACCCACATCGTTGGAGGTAAACGGGTGCTTGCCCACCCGCTTGCAGCGCACGGCGAAGGTCTTGCCCCGGAGCTGGCCGGCAAGGCGTTCGACGCACAGCTCGGCCAAGTCATCCAAGGTGCTCAGCGGGTGCTCGCGCACTTCGTGGATGTGATTGATACCGGGGGTGTTCTGCAACCGCTCGATGATCCTGGCCTGCACCGCCGGATCATCCCCGGTAATCACCTCCAGGCTGTCCCAGTTGCCGCTGATACGCACCTCAGGATCGATCGCCTTGAGCAGCACCTTGAGGTTCTTGCGCAGCTGACTGATAAAGCGCTTGCGCACCTGCGGCGATTTGATGGTGACTTCGGCAAAAAATTTGATAATCAGTTTCATAGGTAATATTCAGCGGTCGGCGGTGCGAAAGCGGCGCATTATACCTTCGGTTACCCCGGGTTGCGCGGATTACCGACCGGCGCGCCAATATGGTGCACCGCAGCTGTTCCCCGCACCGATCAAGTGCGCGATAATGTGCGCCACGACCTGCGCTGATCGATGGATCGCGCTGCAATAAGGGTTTCGGCAGCCAGGGAATAATGGCATAGCTTTTGCTGTGCAGAACAGGTGAACAACGAACCGGCGGAGTCTTCGGCATTCCGCACATATGACAAGGCCAGGCCACCCCTGGAAAATGATTCCTTCTGGAGAACAGCATGTCGAAAGCGATTCAATTGATCAATGAATTTGACGTGAAGTGGGTTGACCTGCGCTTCACTGACACCAAAGGCAAGCAGCAGCACGTAACCATGCCGGCCCGCGACGTCAACGAGGACTTCTTCGAAGAAGGCAAGATGTTCGATGGCTCCTCCATTGCCGGCTGGAAAGGCATTGAAGCCTCCGACATGATTCTGATGCCCGATGACAGCACCTCGGTACTGGATCCCTTCACTGAAGAGCCGACTCTGATCATCGTCTGTGACATCATCGAGCCCTCCACCATGCAACGCTACGAGCGCGACCCGCGCAGCATTGCCCGACTGGCAGAGGAATACCTGAAGTCCACCGGTATCGGCGATACCGCTTTCTTCGGTCCGGAGCCCGAGTTCTTCATCTTCGACGAAGTGAAGTTCAAGTCCGACATCTCCGGCTCCATGTTCAAGATCTACTCCGAGCAGGCCTCCTGGAATACCGATTCCGACTTCGACACCGGTAACAAGGGTCACCGTCCGGGAGTCAAGGGTGGTTACTTCCCGGTGCCGCCAGTCGACCATGATCATGAAATCCGTACCGCCATGTGTAACGCACTGGAGGAAATGGGTCAGACCGTGGAAGTTCACCACCATGAAGTGGCAACCGCAGGTCAGAATGAGATCGGCGTACAGTTCAACACCCTGGTAGCCAAGGCTGACGAGGTACAGAACCTCAAGTACGTGGTACACAACGTTGCTGATGCCTATGGCAAGACCGCAACCTTCATGCCCAAGCCGCTGTATGGCGATAACGGCTCCGGCATGCACGTACACATGTCGATCAGCAAAGATGGCAAGAATACTTTCTCTGGCGAAGGCTATGCCGGCCTGTCCGATACCGCCCTGTATTTCGTCGGCGGCATCATCAAGCACGGCAAGGCACTGAACGCCTTCACCAACCCGTCGACCAACTCCTACAAGCGTTTGGTACCGGGTTTTGAAGCGCCGGTCATGCTCGCCTACTCGGCCCGTAACCGCTCCGCGTCGATCCGTATCCCCTATGTGACCAGCCCTAAAGCCCGTCGCATCGAGGCACGCTTCCCGGATCCGGCTGCCAACCCCTACCTGGCCTTCGCCGCGCTGTTGATGGCGGGCCTGGATGGCATCCAGAACAAGATCCACCCTGGCGACGCCGCTGACAAGAACCTGTATGACCTGCCCCCGGAAGAGGCCAAGGAAATCCCACAAGTCTGTGGCAGCCTGAAAGAAGCATTGGAAGCACTGGACGCCGACCGTGCGTTCCTGACCAAGGGCGGTGTGTTCACCGATAGCTTTATCGACGCCTTCCTGGAACTGAAATCCGCCGAGGAAATCAAGGTGCGCACCTTCGTTCACCCGCTGGAATACGATCTGTACTACAGCGTATAAAGGTAAGCTGCAGCTCAAAAGGCGCTCCTGAGGGCGCCTTTTTTGTTTCTGCAAACGGGTGTTTCGAGCAGGCTGAACGCGCTAAACGACGATCGGCCCACTCGGCAGTGCGAACGGTGCCGCAAGTCGTTCAGCGGTACTTGCCACAATCCCGATTGGGTGCAACGCTTGATGTATTTCCAAGGGAGTGAACAGCATGCTGCGTTTATTACTGCCCCTGCTCTGCGCATTGGGCTTATTCATTGGCCCCGCCAGCGCGCAGATCTATTCCTGGACGGATGCGGAAGGCCATCGCGTGTATTCCGACCAACCACGCGATGGGGCCAGTCCGGTGGAATTGAAACCCACCAACGTTGTGCCGCCCACGCCGACCCCTCGTACCAGCGAACGCAATCAAAACAGTAACAACCAACCCGTCAGCGGCGGCGTCTATCAGGAATTGAGCATTACCAGCCCCGCACACGACAGCGCTATACGCAGCAACGAAGGCGATCTGACACTGACAGTGCAAACCGATCCGCCTCTGAGCGGTAGCCACCTGCTGAAGCTGTCGATTGACGGGGTATTGAGCCAGACTGGCATGCCCGGCACCGGCGCGGCTGTGCACCAATTGATTGCGCATAATATTGATCGGGGCAGCCATGAAATCGCCGCCGTGGTGGTGGATGCCCGGGGCACCGAATTACAGCGCAGCCCATCCATTACCGTGCATCTGCAACGCACCTCGCTCAACCAGCCTTCCCGCGGCGGCGCCAATCAGGCTCCCCGCGCACCGGCTGCACCCCGAGCGCCTAACGTTCCCCGCCCCGGCAGCGGTGGTTAAGTCATTTGCCTCTTCCCGGCCCACCTGGCGAGCCGGTCTGGATAAAACCCCCGCCTCGAGCGCACCATTCTGGTGCGCTCGCACTCTTTTCGTGCAATAGTTGCTCAGAACGTCAGCATCTGCACCGCGCCCAGGTCTGCGCCACGCTCCTCGCAGGCGGTACGGCCTGGTACCCTGCTGAGGCGCCACTGCCGGAATCTCGCCGCCGGCGATCTGGTTCGATTCTTGCAGTAGCCATGGTATGCATCCAGCCGGACTCCAGCGCGTGTGAGTGCCGGCCCATGTGACCCTTTTATCTGGATCAAGGCCCTATGCTACCTGAGCACTTTTTGCGTCAGATACTGGACAACCTCTCCACGGCGGTGCTGCTGCTGGACGGTTCATTACGCATCAGCTACATGAACCCGGCCGCTGAGATGTTGCTGGAAGTCAGTGGTCAGCGGGTCAATGGTCAACGTATCTCCAGCCTGTTCAGCGACTCGGTGGAATCAATCGAATCCCTGCGCAATACCATCAGCAATGGCCACCCTTTTACCAAGCGGGAAGCACAGCTGACCCTGAGCAACGGTCAATGTCTGGCGGCAGATTATTCCGTCACCCCCATGCTGGCGCTGGATCGCCAATGGATACTGCTGGAAATTCTGCCCCGCGACCGCCTGCTGCGCATCACCAAGGAAGAGGCCCAGCTATCCAAACAGGAAGTCACCCGGGTACTGGTGCGCGGGCTGGCCCATGAGATCAAGAACCCGTTGGGTGGTATCCGCGGGGCGGCCCAGTTGCTGGCCAGGAAGTTGGCGGAGCCGGCACTGCAGGATTACACCGATGTGATCATTCAGGAAGCCGATCGCCTGCGTAATCTGGTCGATCGCATGCTCGGACCCTATCAGCCGCCCCGGCTCACACGGATCAATATCCACGAAATTACCGAACATGTATGCAGCCTGATTCAAGCGGAAACGCTGGGCAATCTGGACATCCACCGGGATTACGACCCGAGCATCCCGGATCTGATGGCCGACCGGGAACAGCTGATCCAGGCGGTGCTCAATATTGTCCGCAATGCCATGCAATCCATCATGTCCGCGGTGGATAACCGCCACGGTAAGATCATCCTGCGTACCCGCACCTTGCGCCAGTTCACCATTGGGCCGAAACGCCATCGGTTGGTCTGCCGGTTGGAGATCACCGACAACGGGCCCGGGATTGATCCCGGCATTCTCGACAGCATTTTCTATCCGATGGTCAGTGGCCGTGCCGAAGGCACCGGGCTGGGGCTATCGATCACCCAGAACATCATCACTCGTCACCACGGCCTGATCGAATGTGACAGCGTGCCAGGCCACACCACTTTTACCCTTTTCCTACCGCTCCCCGGGGAGGATGAATGAGCCAAGCTGCCAATGTCTGGATCGTCGACGACGACCGCTCTATCCGCTGGGTACTGGAAAAGGCCCTGCAGCAGGACGGTATGCAACCTGTGTGTTTTGACAGCGCGGACAGTGCACTACTGCGCCTGCGGCGCCAGCAACGGCCGGATGTGCTGATCAGCGACATTCGCATGCCCGGCAGCAGCGGTCTGGAATTGCTGTCCAATGTGCGCGAACTGCATCCGGGTTTGCCAGTGATCATCATGACCGCGCATTCCGATCTGGATAGCGCAGTCGCTTCCTACCAGGGCGGCGCCTTCGAATATCTGCCCAAGCCCTTTGATGTGGATGAGGCGGTGGCGCTGGTACGCCGGGCGCTGGCGCACAGCAATGAGCAGGATGCAGTCAGCAGCGGTGGGAGCATCACCCATACACCCGAGATCATCGGTGAAGCACCGGCCATGCAGGAGGTCTTCCGTGCTATCGGACGGCTTTCACACTCCAACATCACGGTGTTGATCAACGGTGAATCAGGTACCGGCAAGGAGCTGGTGGCGCATGCCCTGCACCGCCACAGTCCCCGTGCGCGAAGCCCCTTTATTGCCCTGAATATGGCGGCTATCCCCCGGGAGCTGATGGAATCTGAGCTATTCGGCCATGAAAAGGGCGCCTTCACCGGCGCCGCGCTGCAGCGTCGTGGACGCTTTGAGCAGGCCGATGGCGGCACCCTGTTTCTCGATGAGATCGGTGACATGCCCGCGGAAACCCAGACCCGCCTGTTGCGGGTGCTGGCCGACGGTGAGTTCTATCGGGTCGGTGGTCATGCGCCGATCAAGGTTGATGTGCGGATCATTGCCGCCACGCACCAGAATCTGGAAGCGCTGGTTCAGGCCGGCAAGTTTCGTGAGGATCTGTTCCATCGGCTCAATGTCATCCGCATTCACATTCCGACGCTGTCCGAGCGCCGGGAAGATATCCCCACCCTGGCCCAGCATTTTCTGGCCCGTGCCGCGAAGGAGCTGGCGGTCGAGCCCAAAGTGCTCAAGCCCCAGACTCAGGATTATCTCAAGGCCCTGCCCTGGCCGGGCAATGTGCGTCAACTGGAAAACACCTGCCGCTGGATCACGGTAATGGCCTCCGGGCGCGAGGTGCTGGTCGATGACCTGCCACCGGAGATGCTCAACCAGCCGCACACCGGTACCAGCGACAACAACTGGGAACAGAGCCTGCGCAACTGGGCCGACCAGCAATTGACCCGGGGCGTCAGCAGCCTGCTGGATCAGGCAATACCCGCCTTCGAACGGGTGATGATCGAAACCGCCCTCAAACACAGCGCTGGTCGACGCCGGGATGCAGCACTGCTACTTGGCTGGGGGCGCAATACGCTGACGCGCAAGATCAAGGAGCTGGGGATGAACGTGGACGACCCCGGAGATGAAGGCGAAGAATAAAGCCAGATGCGCTGACAGCAGAAGCTGCCGCATTCCCTTCCGGCCATCCGGGTCTCCGCCCGCCCCCTGGGTCGCGGCGGAGCTCAACAGGTCTTTCTATCTTGAAGCTACCCACCCGTCGCTCTTACACTTGCAGCCGTTTTCCTGCGGACACCTGCCATGTTTCATATCGCCCTGCTCGAACCGGAGATTCCACCGAATACCGGCAATATCATCCGCCTGTGCGCCAATACCGGCTGTCAGTTGCACCTGATCGAGCCACTGGGCTTCGAGCTGGATGACAAGCGGTTACGCCGGGCCGGGCTGGATTACCATGAGTATGCGCCGGTACGCACATACGCCGATCTGGCAAGCTGTCTGGCCAGTGTGCAACCCACGCGGGTGTTCGCACTGAGTACCAAGGGGCAGCAGTGTTACAGCGACGTGAGTTATCAACCTGGGGATATGTTTCTGTTCGGTCCGGAAAGTCGAGGCTTGCCGGCTGAAGTACGGGATGGATTACCCAGCGAGCAGGTGCTGCGTATCCCCATGTATCCGGACAACCGCAGCTTGAATCTGTCCAACAGCGCTGCAGTGCTGCTGTATGAAGCCTGGCGGCAGCAGGGGTTTGCCGGTCGAGGATGAGCCTTTCTCCCCGGCTTGCACCGGGGAGAAAGAAACAGCTCAGCGGGTCTTGATGACGATCTTGCCGACCGCCTGACGGCTGGTCAGGGTAGTCAGCGCTGCTTCGTACTGATCCAGTTCAAAGACCTGGGAAACCAGCGGCTTGAGCTTGCCTTCGCTGTGCCATTTGAACAGCTGGCGGAAGTTGTCGAGGTTGGCCTGCGGCTCGCGGGTAGCGAAAGCACCCCAGAATACCCCAACCACCGAAGCACCCTTGAGCAGCGCCAGGTTGACGGGCAGTTCCGGGATACGACCACTGGCAAAGCCGACGACCAGCAGACGACCTTTCCAGTTGATGCAGCGCATGCACTGATCAAACAGATCGCCACCCACCGGATCATAGATCACATCCGCGCCCTGACCGCCGGTCAGCGCCTTGATCTTCTCCTTGAAGTCACCTTCGCTGTAGTTGACCAGCTCGTCGGCACCGGCCTGGCGGGCAACGTCCAGTTTCTCATCGCTGGACGCGGCGGCAATGACCCGCGCGCCCATGGCCTTGCCGATTTCCACGGCGGCCAGACCCACACCACCGGAGGCGCCCAGCACCAGCAGGGTTTCACCCGCCTGCAGTTGACCACGCTGGGCCAGCGCATGCATGGAGGTACCGTAGGTCATGCTGAAGCCAGCGGCGGTGGTGTAGTCCATGTCATCGGGCATCGGCAACACGCGGTAGGCATCGGCTGCTACTTTTTCAGCAAAGCTGCCATAGCCAGTCAGGCCCATGACCCGGTCACCGACCTTGAGGTGTTTGACCTTGGCACCGACGCTGGCTACTACACCAGCGGCTTCGCCACCGGGGGAGAAGGGGAATGCGGGTTTGACCTGATATTTGCCTTCGATGATCAGCGTGTCCGGGAAGTTGACCCCAGCAGCATGGATATCAATGACGACTTCATTATCCTTGGCTACCGGATCGGTGGTGTCTTCCAGCGACAGGCTGCTGGCGGGACCGTAGGCTTTGCACAATACGGCTTTCATGATGGCTCCCTGGTTGAATTTTTTATAGTCTAGCTGCGAGCACCGCAGCCGGGTCAATCACCATACCGGTGATTGATCGGTCTGCATAAGACAACTGCCAGCGTGCATCATTCGGGGCGCGGCGGCGCTGATGGATTATTGCGCCAGATAGCGTTCCACATAGGTATCAAAATCAATGCTGTCGGCCTGCTCCAGCGCCTGCTGATCCGCCAATGACTGGTTGGCCAGCGCGACAAAAGCCTGCCGCTCGGTGTCGTCCAACGGCCGGGCGAGGAAGTGTTCCCGATGCGCCTCGGACTGGGTCATGGCAAAGTGGAAGAAACTATCGCCCTGTTCATTGATGGCTGCCAACACTCTGGCGGATGGCGTCAACGCGGGATTCAGGAGCTTGGCTCGCTGTTGCTCCAGGCTATCACTGTAGGCAGAGGTCTGATGTGCCTTATCCAGCAACTCAGCGCAGGAAGCCATATTGTCCAGCAGATGCTGGCCCCACTCCACCAGGCCACAGGGCTGGCCCTTGCGGGTCAATTGCAGGCCCGGTTCGCGACCGCGCAGTACCGCCAGATCAAAGTTTTCCCCACTCGTCCGGCATTCTTCTTCTGACATGGCAGGGCACTCGGCCAGTGCGCAGAACATCAGGAAGCTATCCAGGAAGTAGGCGGTGTTCGGCTCGATTCCCATGGGTACGAATGGATCGATATCCAGGCAACGCACCTCGACATACTCCACCCCACGCTCGGCCAGCGCGTGAACCGGCTTCTCACCACTGTGGGTTACTCGCTTGGGGCGAATCGAGCTGTAGAACTCGTTCTCGATCTGCAGCAGGTTGGTATTCAATTGCTGCCATTGGCCATCGGCGTCATGGGTACCCATCTCCGCATAGGGAGGGTACGGCAAGCTGATCGCCTCGCGCATGCTGGCGATATAGCTGTCCAGGCTGTTGTAACAGATGTTCAGGTTGGCCTGCGCATCGTTGTTATAGCCCAGATCGCTCATCCGCAGACTGGTCGCATACGGCAGATACAGCCCCTTCTTGCCCAGCGGCTGCAATTGATGATCACGGCCCTGCAGAAAGCTGCCGCACAGCGCTGGGGAAGCACCAAACAGGTACATCAGCAGCCAGGCATAACGGCGGAAGTTGCGGATCAATCCAACATACCGCTCGGATTGATACTCCTGAGCACTGCGAGCATCGCCTTCCTGCTCCTGCATGGCTTGCCACAGGGTTGGAGCCAATGAGAAGTTGTAATGGATACCGGCGATGCACTGCATGGGCTTGCCATAACGCACGGCCAGGCCGCGACGGTAGACATGCTTGAGCATGCCGACGTTGGATGTGCCATACCAGGCGATTGGAATATCGTTGTCACAGGCGGGCAACAGGCAGGGCATGGATTCGGTCCATAACAGCTCATCATCCAGCTTGCTGTAGGCAAACCGGTGAATGCGATCCAGCTCGGCGAACAGGTCGTCGATTTTGCCGGTGACCGGGGTGATCAGTTCTACCAGCGCCTCGGAGTAATCCGTGGTGATGCTCGGATGCGTCAGTGCGGAGCCCCAGGCGATCGGGTGCGGCTGCTGTGACAGCTCGCCGCTGGCGTTGATACGCAGGCTTTCCTTCTCGATGCCATGCATGGCACCCCGTAAATCAGCCTGCCTGGACGTGTGCGCCAGCAGATCAAGGCGTTGCTTCAACAGTGGTGACAATACCGTCACTCCTCAACAATGAATTGGGGCGGCATAAGCCGCGCCGGTACAACCGATTCAGATACGAGCAAACGTCGCCAGGCACTTGGCGGCCAGTACGCCGTCCTGCCTTACTTCGCCTTCCGCCACCATGGTACGCGTCCCCACATGCACGACCTGGGCGGTGCACTCAAGCACACCTCCAGTGATGCCCAGGGTGTAGTTGATCTTGCATTCAATAGTAGCGGTTGACTCATGGGCGTCCAGATGGGCATAGACCGCGGCACCCATGGCCGAATCCAGCAGGGAGAATGTCACCCCACCATGCACCCGGCCACCGGCGTTGAAATGCGACGGGCCAATTTCCAGACGCATGCGGCAGCCGTGCTTGTCGAGGCTGATTACGTCCAGCCCGAGCAGTTCGGTAAAGGGGCTTCGACGGTTCAGACGACTCTCCACCGTATTGGCTTGCTCACTCATCAGTTCTACTTCCTCAGATTCCTGGCATTGGCGAACAGGTTGGCAAAGGTAGCACCTGTCTGTGTTGCCGGGCCAGACTGATTCTTCTCTGCCCGCGGCTGGCGCTGCCCCTTACGTTCACCAGCCGGTGCGCTGGCGCGGCTGTTGCTGGTGGCGCCGGGCTGGTCGCCCATGCGCATGGTCAGGCTGATACGCTGACGCGGCACATCCACTTCCAACACCTTGACCTTGACGATGTCACCGGCCTTTACCACGTCCCGGGGATCCTTGACGAAGCTGTCCGCGAGCATGGAGATATGCACCAGGCCGTCCTGATGGACGCCGATATCCACAAAGGCACCAAAGTTGGCGACGTTGCTGACCACCCCTTCCAGCACCATACCTGGCGTCAGGTCGCTGATCTTCTCGACCCCTTCCTGGAAGGCGGCCGCCTTGAATTCGGGGCGCGGGTCGCGACCGGGTTTGTCCAGTTCGAGCAGGATATCGGTGATGGTCGGGATACCGAAGTGCTCATCGGTAAACTGTGACGGTTCCAGTTTACGCAGGAAGCTGGAATCACCAATCAGACTACGGATATCCCGTCCGGTCTGTTCGGCGATGCGCTTGACCAGCGGATAGGCTTCTGGGTGCACAGCCGAGGCATCCAGCGGATTGCTGCCATTCATGACGCGCAAAAAGCCCGCTGCCTGCTCGAAGGTCTTGTCACCCAGACGACTGACCTTGAGCAATTCACGGCGGCTGTTGAAGGCGCCATGCTGATCACGATAATCAATGATATTCTGCGCGATCGTCGGGTTCAAACCCGATACCCGGGTCAACAAGGCTGCAGAGGCGGTATTCAGGTCAACCCCTACCGCGTTCACACAGTCTTCCACCACCGCGTTCAGACTGCGCGCCAGCTTGAGTTGAGATACGTCGTGCTGATACTGGCCAACACCAATGGCCTTGGGTTCGATCTTCACCAACTCAGCCAGTGGATCCTGCAGCCGACGACCAATGGAGACCGCGCCGCGGAAGGTGACGTCCAGATCCGGAAACTCCTTGGCTGCCAGCTCGGATGCGGAATACACCGATGCCCCGGCCTCGGAGACCATCACCTTGTGCATCTTCAGTTCCGGGCACAGCTGGAGCAGATCTCCCGCCAATTTGTCGGTCTCTCGCGAAGCCGTGCCGTTACCGATCGCCAACAGGCTGACCTGATGCTTACGGCACAACGCCGCGAGCACAGCAAGAGACGGATCCCACTGATTGCGTGGCGCATGGGGGAAGATGGTGGCGGTATCCAGCAGCTTGCCGGTGCCATCTACCACCGCCAGTTTGACTCCCGTGCGCAGCCCGGGATCCATGGCCAGGGTCACCCGCGGGCCGGCCGGCGCAGACAGCAGCAGATCCTTGAGGTTGCTGGCGAAGACGCGGATGGCCTCGTCTTCCGCCGCTTCCCGCAGGTCGCCCAGCAGTTCGGTTTCCATATGCCCGAGCAGTTTGACCCGCCATGTCCAGCGCACCACTTCCTGCAACCAGCTATCCGCGGCACGACCCTGATTACGGATGCCAGCTGATTCAGCAATCAGCCCTTCACAGGGATGGGTGGCACTGGCCGGCGCGTCCGGCTCGCCCAGTTCCAGCGCGATACTCAGGATGCCTTCGTTGCGGCCACGCAGAATCGCCAGCGCGCGGTGCGACGGCACATTGCGCAACGGCTCGTCATATTCAAAGTAATCGCGGAATTTGGCGCCTTCCTGCTCCTTGCCGGCAACCAGCCGCGACACCACCCGACCATCCTGGCGCAGAGCCTGGCGCAGGCGCTCAAGCAGACGAGCGTCTTCACTGAATTGTTCCATGAGAATATATTTGGCACCGTCCAGCGCTGCCTTGATATCCGCCACACCCTTATCGGCGTCAATAAAGTCTGCCGCCACGGCTTGCGGATCCAGCTCAGGATTGCCATACAGCTGCTCGGCCAGCGGGCCCAATCCAGCCTCCAGCGCAATCTGACCCCGGGTGCGGCGCTTGGGCTTGTAGGGCAGATACAGATCCTCCAGCGTGGTCTTGGTATCCGCACCGCGAATATCCCGCTCCAGTTCCGGGGTCAGTTTGCCCTGTTCCTGAATGCTGGACAGAATAGTGCTGCGCCGGTCTTCCAGTTCCCGCAGATAACGCAGGCGCTCTTCCAGATGGCGCAGTTGCGTATCATCCAGACTCCCGGTGACTTCCTTACGGTAGCGGGAGATGAAGGGCACGCTGGCGCCCTCATCGAGCAGGGCAACGGTGGCGGCAACCTGTTCGGGGCGCACAGCCAGCTCGGTGGCAATACGCGAGGCAATACTATCCATGGGGCTATATCCACATCAATTAGCTCAAGCGCGGCAGTATAACCGAGTCGTCCGGGTTGGTTGCAGTTCAGGGCGCAGTTAGTCCTGCCTGCTGGTCAGGGTAAACTCTTGTAACAATGGCCAGCTGCCTGATGCATTGGCATCAGCGACAATGACTGGCTTACAGAAAGGTGGTGCCGTATATGAGCAATACAGAAGGCGAAAAAATTCTCATCGTTGATGACGATGCACGTCTGCGTGGTTTGCTGGAGCGCTTTCTCACTGAGCAGGGCTACCGCGTACGTACCGTTGAAGATACCGCGCAAATGGATCGCTTGTTGGATCGGGAGCTCTATTCGCTGATCGTTCTGGATCTGATGCTACCCGGCGAGGATGGTCTCAAGGCCTGTGAGCGCTTGCGTGAGCGGGGTAACAGCACGCCGATTATCATGCTGACCGCCAAGGGCGATGAAACCAGCCGTATTCAGGGGCTGGAACTCGGTGCCGATGATTACCTGCCCAAACCCTTCAACCCGCGGGAGCTGGTGGCTCGCATCAAGGCGGTATTGCGCCGTCAGACCCCGCCGATTCCGGGCGCACCAACCACCGAGGATAACGAAGTTACCTTCGGCGATTTTGTGCTCAGTCTTTCCACCCGCGAACTCAAGCGCGGCGACGAAGTGCATATGCTGACCTCCGGGGAGTTCTCCGTACTCAAGGCGCTGGTGCATCATCCGCGGATGCCACTGACCCGGGATAAACTCATGCAACTGGCCCGGGGCCGGGAATGGGATGCGCTGGAGCGTTCGATTGACGTGCAGATTTCCCGTCTGCGCCGGCTGCTCGAGCCTGATCCATCCAAACCCCGCTATATCCAGACGGTTTGGGGTGTGGGCTACGTATTCGTACCGGATGGCCAGCAGCAGTGAAGGGCGGCCCAGGCTGGCATCCGCTGCTACCACGCAGCTTTTTTGCCCGCACCCTGTTGTTGGTGCTGCTGACGCTATTGTTCTCAAAAATCCTGACCTTGCTGTTCCTGGTCAGTAACGAGGATCTGCTGGTGGATCGCCAGTACAGCCACGGTACCGCCATGCTGGTGCATGCCTATTGGGCCAGCGGGCCGGAAGCCCGTGCGGATATGGAGCGATTGACCGGCATGCAGCTGGTTCACCACAGCGAAGTGCCTTCCGGCGAGGTGCACTGGCCCTACTCCGGCGTGTTCACCAGTCAGTTACGTAACGAGTTGGGCGATCGCACCCAGATTCGCGTCAAGACGCAGGAGCCGCCAGCCATCTGGGTGCACCAGCCCAGCTATGGCGACCAATGGTTGAAGGTGCCACTGTACGCTCACCCCCTGCGCGGCCAGCGACTGGGACTGGTGATGAGCTGGTCGGCATTGATCATCATGCTGTCCATCGCCGCAGCCTGGATCTTCGTGCGCCAGCTTAATCGCCCCTTGAAAACACTTGAGCAAGCCGCCCGGCGCATCGGCCAGGGCCACAGCGTACGGCTGCTGGATACCAGCGGCCCGGCAGAAATCGCCGAGGTGTACCGCGCATTCAATCAGATGGCGCATGACGTGGAACAAGCCAACAGCGACCGCGCGCTGCTATTGGCCGGGGTGTCCCATGACCTGCGTACCCCTCTGACGCGCATGCGCCTTTCAAACGAGCTGATGTCGGATGTGGAACCGGAGCTGACCGAGGGAATGATCCGTGACATAGAGGATATGGATGCCATCCTCGATCAGTTCATGGCCTATATCCGCGACGGTAACGCCGAACCCTATCAGCCCTGCGATTTGAACGAGTTGATCAATGAAGCAGTGGCGCCGATAAACAATACCGAACCACGGGTCGGACTGTACCTGCAGCCGCTACCGGAGCTGGCGCTGCGACGCCTGTCGATCAAGCGGTTGCTGACCAATCTGGTCGAAAACGCATTGAATCATGGCGGCACTGGAGTAGAAGTAACCAGCTATCTGGACAAACGCGCGATGCAGCCCTGCGTCGTGGTCAGCGTGCTGGATCGCGGGCCGGGTATTGACCAGAGCGAGGGGGAAGATCTGTTCACGCCTTTTATCCGCGGTGACCGCGCCCGTTCTACCAAGGGCACCGGCCTGGGTCTGGCTATTGTCAAGCGCATTGCCGACAGCCATGGCATCAATGTGCAACTGCTCAATCGCAGCGGCGGTGGCACGGAAGCGCGGGTGAGTATTCCGGTTCAGCTGCACTGAGCGACCGCCTGCTCCAGAGCGCGCTCAATGGCCTCCAGATCAGGGATCAATAACGTCTGATCCTCATCCGCCAGACGTACCACCTGACTGATGTACTCGCTGGGCTCACCCACAACCTCCATTTCACCACGCACCACCCGCTTCGAGCGTGGAATACCGGGCACGCGCATGGCGATAAAATTCACACCCGGTCGCCCCCCCACGGCGTTGAGAATCAGCATGCGTGGCGCCAGAGCATCGGCGGCCGGCTGACCGAGTAACAGGCCGGGATCAATCAGCGGCACCCGCTGATCACGCCACATGGCCCAGCCGGGAAACCACGACGGCCCCTGCGTAGCGGCCTGACCCAGTCGATAGCCAACCAGCTCGGCCACCGCCACGTTGGGTAGCAGCAAAGGCTGCTCCGCCAGCGGAATAATCAGGCCGTTGAGACTATCCAGTGCATCTGCCATATCTGTTCCTCTTGCCCATGCCGCGCTTCACGCCGGCACCGGGCGTTCCTGTTCAAGCCATTGGCGCATGGCCAATGCCAGTTCCTCGGGCGAGCCCTCGCGACTGCTGAATCCAGCCAGCTGTACCGCCTCGGGCATGGTGGCGCAGGCGGCGCTTGCGGCACTCTGCGTCCAGACCTGCATACCCTGACGCCGCATGCGGCCGCAGGCAGCCACACCGTCCTCCCCCATACCGCTGAAAATAATCGCTCCACAATGTGGCGCGAAAGCCGCATTCACTTCGTCCAGCAGGGTTTCGATGGCCGGCTGATACGCACCGGGCCATGGACGATCCTGCAAACAGACCTGCCCTTCGGCACCGAATTTCAATGCCTGGGTGATGGGTGCCACCAGCACATCGCCCGGTTGCAGACGACTGCCTTCTTCACAGTTATGCACCCGCCAATCGTTTTCACGGCCCAGTATGCGCGGCAACTGATGCTCAAAACCGGCATCAATATGCTGCGCATAAACAAAGGCAACCGGCAGCTGCGCCGGCAACGCATCCAGAAAACCCTTTACCGCTGCCGGCCCACCCAGCGAAGCACCCAGCAGCCATACGCTGCAGGGGCCCATGACCGGGGAGGTGACCGCAAGTGGAAGCTGCGGCACCGTAGGCGGCGCGCCCAACAACTTGCCCAGCTTGGCGTACAGCCGCCGTTGCCAGCGCGGGTAATCTTCATCCCGTTGCGGCGGTATTTCATCATTGCCCAGTAATACCGGAACGCTGCTGTGCTCCAACAGCCAATCCACCAGCGGCGAATCTTCGACCATATCCAATAGCCATAGATTCGTCTCTACCTGCGCCAGCTGCTCGGCTCCCAGGCGGGCTGGCGGGAACTCGAATACAACCTGATAACCAAAATACTGTACCGCCTCGCTCAGTCTGCTGCGCCTTTCATCACAGGCGACCAGCAATGCGACGGCGGGTGTCTGGGCATCAGTCCCCACGGCCCACCAGGGTGCCAATCAATTCCAGTAATTGCGCTTCATGATACGGTTTACCGAGATATTCATTAACGCCCAGACTACGGGCTCGCTCACGGTGCTTCTCACCGGTACGCGAGGTGATCATGATGATCGGCAGCCCCCTGAGACGGTCGTCATGGCGCACCAGAGTGGCCACTTCAAAACCGTCCATGCGCGGCATCTCGATATCCAGCAACATGATGTCCGGGTGTACATCCTGCAGCTTGGCAATAGCGTCGATCCCGTCCTTGGCCGTTACGACCTCCATGCCATGGCGCTCCAGCAGACGACTGGTGACCTTGCGTACAGTGATCGAGTCATCCACCACCATGACCAGCGTGGCGCGATCTTCCGCAGCCATCGGCTGTTCAACAAGATGCTTGTGCTGGGCATGGGCCTGTTGTGCACGGATCACCGCCAACAGATCGAGAATGACCACCACTCGACCATCGCCGAGAATGGTTGCTCCGGAAATACCTGGCACCACGGCAAACTGCTTACCGAGGTTCTTCACCACGATTTCCCTGGAGCCGGCCAATGCATCCACCTGCACCGCTATACTGTGATCCGCACCGCGTACCAGAATGACCGGCAGCGGCAGACTATGGCCGCTCAGTTTCGGCTGCTGGCCGGTACCCAGCAGATCCCCCAGATAACGCAGGTCATAATGATTACCGGCGTACTCGAACGGTGGCGCATCGGGTGCGTAATAGGCTTCCAGCTCATAGCCGGAGACCCGCACGATACCTTCAATGGTGTTCAACGGAATCGCATACAGATCATCACCGGAATACACCATCAGCGCCCGGTTCACCGATACGGTGAAGGGTAGCCGGATGATGAAACGGGTGCCCTGACCCGGTTCGGTGTGCAGCATTATGCTGCCGCCCAACTGCTTGATTTCACTGTTGACGACGTCCATACCCACACCACGGCCCGAGATCTGCGTAACCTGTTGTGAGGTACTGAAGCCGGCTTCGAGAATGAACTGCAATACTTCCTGGTCGCTCAGGTTGGCATTGGCGTCCATCAAACCGCGCTCTATCGCCTTGCGCCGAACCGCAGTCAAATCGACACCACGGCCGTCATCAGCCAGTCGCAATACGATTTCACCCCCTTCGCGCTGTAGATCCAGGCTGATCTGACCGGCCTCGGCCTTGCCCTGCTCGGTACGCAAAGCGGGTAGCTCGATGCCGTGGTCAACCGCGTTACGCAACATGTGCTCAAGCGGCCCCATCATGCGTTCCAGAACGCTGCGATCCATCTCCCCTTCGGCATTACCGACCACCAGTTCGACCTGTTTGCCGACCTCGGCAGAGACCTGACGTACCACCCGGCGCAACCGTGGCAACAACCGTTCGAAGGGCACCATGCGGGTACGCATGAGACCTTCCTGCAGCTCGGTATTGACCCGCGCCTGCTGCAGCAGCAGGGTTTCGGCATCACGGCTACGGGTAGCCAGGGTTTCCTTCAGATCCAGCATGTCCGAGGCGGACTCGAACAGCGAACGGGACAGTTGCTGCAACTGCGAGTAACGGTCCATTTCCAGCGGATCGAAGTCCTCGTAGCCCTGCTCGATTTCTTCCTGGTGGCGCGACAGAATCTGCGCCTGAGTTTCCATGTCCAGACGCCGCAACTGGTCGCGCATCCGTTCGATGGTGCTTTCCATATCGCTCAGCGTGTGGCTGATATCGCTGACCTGCTGTTCAACACGACCACGGAAAATGGAGGTTTCCCCCGCGAGGTTGACCAGCTCTTCCAGCAAGCCTGCCGGTACCTTGACGCTTTCCTGAACCGCCGGACGGGCCGCTGCGGCACTGTCGGATTGATCGGTTCCCATGGCTTCGCGCAGAATCCTGCGCACATCCGCCAGGGTGCGTTCAGCCTCACCGGTTGCTGGCCGCTGGGCCGCGGCTACCGGCTGCGGTGCAGTGACCAGCGGCAACGTCCAATCCACCGCTTCCAGTACCTGCCCCTCGGCCAACTGCTCGATGCCCGCCTGCAGTGTTGCAAGCGCCTCCTGCAGAACCGGTTGTTGTTCGGCACTCACCTTATGCAGCGCCTGCTCCAGCTGTCTGGCCTGCTCAGCCAGGGTGTCCTGGCCGGCCAGACGGGCGCTGCCCTTGAGCGTTTCAATACGATGCAACAGCGCCAGCGCCGCCTGCGGATCAGCATGCTGGTCGGCCAGCAGCTGCTCGCACGGTTGCATAAGCTCGCGGGCTTCTTCGATGAACATCGCCAGCATCGGCGAAACCGGCGCGGCGGCGGGCTCTTCAATCGGCTCGCTGACCGGTGTCTCTGCCACGGGTGCCGCTTCGCTGGCGACCTCGGCCAACAGCTGCGGAGCCCTGTCCGGTTGCGCGCGGAAATCACGGATAGCCTGGGTCAATACCATGCCGTCGCTGATCGACCGGCCGGCGAGAATGCCTTCGACCATTTCAGCCAGACTGTCCTGACAAGCCATCAGCAATTCGGGGAGACCGTCAACCAGCTCGAAACGCTTGCCCACCAGCCCTTCGTAGAGGAATTCCAGTTCGTGAGCGAGATCACCGACCGGGCGAATCTCCGCCATACGTGCGCCACCCTTGAGGGTATGCAGATCGCGCAACAGGGCTTGCAACGGCGCATCGGCCGTCGGATCGCCCAGCCATTGCTGCAGGCTACCCGCCGAGCTGTCGAGTATCTCCTGCGCTTCTTCCAGGAAAATTTCTACCAACTCGGCATCGGTTCCCGCATCTTCCGGGTTCCATTGGCCGGAGGCGGTATCCGCTACAACGGCCCCATCGTGGCTGGCCGGAACATCCGCTACCAACTCGGCAACGGGGCTTTCGATCGGTCTGGAGAACAAGCCCTGCAACAACTGCAGTTCACCGCTGGCTGACTGAATATGCTGATGCGCGGCAACCTGATCCATCATGGCGATCAGTCGCTCATGCCCCTGAGCAAGGCTGCTGGATACGTCATCAGTGAACTCCAGACGCTGCCCCACGAGGGCTTCGTGCACATCCTCGAGTCCCTGACAGAGTTCGTCGATCGGTGTCAGCTCGACATCCACTGCCACTTCCGCCAATGAACGCAGCACCCGCGCGAGAGCCGCATGATCAATAGGCTGGCCCTGCGCCAACTCATCCGAGGCATCCAGCAACAATTCGATACCTTCGGTGAGGAAGATCGACAGCAGATCGACCTCATTGCCGCCGTCAACCTGAGTTCGACTGCTGTCACGCTGCTCCAGGGTGGTCTGATAAAGCACATCCAGGCGTTGCAGGAAGGACTCGCTGTCTGCCATGGGTTGTTGCGCATCACCCTGATCCAGCCAGTGCTGAAGCATGTCCACTGCGTCGCGCAGCAGATCTACCAATGCCTGGTCGGCAGGGATCAGATTGTTCTTGAAGTCCTTGGCCAGTTTTTCCAGCGGTGTCGCCAATTGTGCGACGGGCTGGATGCCAGCCATATGCGCACTGCCCTTGAGAGTATGCAGGGCACGTTGCAGCGCATCGCTCAACGGTTGCGGCAGTCCCTGCCGGCACTTATCGAGGAAGGCGTTGATCTGCCCAACGTGTGTCTGAGTTTCGGTACGGAAAATCTGCAACAACCGCGGATCCAGTTCCGCTGACGCCTCTTCATGTACCGTCGCTGCCACTGGCGACGGCCGGGATTCGATCGTATCGGGTGCGTCCTCTGCCACCGGCTCAACCGACTCAGCCAGCTCCTCCGGCTCGTCCGATTCCTCGGATACGCCTGGCAATTCCAGCACGTCCGGCACGCCCAGTAGTTCGAGAACTTCCGGTTCATCCGGCAGTTCCTGCACATCAGCTATTTCTGGCTGTTCGGATGCTGCGGATACTTCCAGCAGGGGCGTCAACTCGAGTGTCGATGGCAACTCTTCCATTGCCATACCGGCCGTATCCAGCTCATCAACGATGGCCTCAGGCTCCGCTGTATCCTCTTCGATCAGCTCAACGCTCGGTAGTTGCTCGACCAGCTCCGGCTCGAGCAACATCGGTTCAGGCAGATCGTCGAGGATGATGGTTTCATCCTCGACCACTGCCGGCTCATCTGCCGTCCCGGGGGTATCCAGCCCAATGGGTTCAACCGGCATCTCGCCTCGGGACAACATATCCGCCTGCCCAGCTAACCGATCAACCACAGTCAACGGACTGGCACGCCCAGCGGCAAAGTCATCCAGCAGCGATGGCATCAGCTCACGCACCGCATTGACCATCGCAAACACGGCCGGGCTCGCCTCAACATTGCCATCAATCACGCGGTTGAGCATGTTCTCAACTGCCCAGGCCAACTCCGCCAGCACGCCGGCCTTGACCATACGGCCGCTACCCTTGAGGGTATGGAAAGCGCGACGGACTTCGGTGCGCGACTCGTTATCGTCCGTGTTGGACTGCCATTTCGGGGCATATTCAGCGAGGGTTTCCAGTACCTCACCGACTTCTTCGATAAAGATCTCCAGCAGTTCCGGATCAAGCTCATCTTCGTCTTCCTGAGCCGATTCCGCAGCCACCGAGCCAGCCAATGTAGCCGCTGTCTGTACCGGCTCTTCAACCCCGACCTCATCCGTCTCGGCCAACAACGTGGGCAGATCGGCCGGCGCGTAGCCGAGCACCGCGAGGCAATCCTCGGCGGCGGCAAGAATGCCATCGCCGCGACTGGTATCATCCTTGGCTACCCGCTCCAGGTAGTAGTCGATACCGGAGATGACATCCGCCAGGGTATCCAGCGCTTCCCAGTTGGGCTTCTGGCGGCGTATAAAGAGTTCACGATAGATATACAGGCGGCAAGCAGCTACTACATTGGCAGCGCGCTCCAGCGGCAACATCGCTAGGCCACCGCGTATGCTGGTCAGCAGCTCATCCACCGGTTCCAGCAAGCTGAAATCCCACTGGGCAGCAATGAAGGCGTTGATGGCTTCGCGGGTCTGTTCCAGCGCGTTGCGTGCTTCCAGCACCACCTGCTGCTGAACCTGCAGAATCTCACCGGCGTTGGCCAGTTGACGGGGCTGATGCTCCTCACCAGCCGCATCACCGTTCATGCGCTCCATGGCGAAGATGCCGTGCATACTGGCTTCCACGTAGAGCATGCCACCGGCAACTTCCATCAGTTGTGCATCGGTGGGCGGGTCATTGCTCAGCGTCAGCTGTTCAACCCGCTCAATCTGCTCCTGCAACACCCGGCGCGGCTGCCCTAACCCGAGCACCGCCAGGGTGTCAGCGATGCGCTTCATGTCCGGGATCAATTCAGCAAGTTCATGCTGGCTGCGCGTTGCACTGCGCACGAACAGATCGAGTCGATCCTTGACCTGTAACAGCTCTTCGTTCAGTGCCACGGCTACCGACTGCATGGTGCCCTGATCGGGGCCCACCAAGCGGCTATCACCCAGAGCAGCCTGGGCCTGCTCATCCAGCCATAAACCGTTCAGCTGGTAATGTTCGGTCAGCGCAGCCAGCAACGGACTATTGCCGCCACTCTTGGCCACATAGAACAACAGGTTACGCAGCATTTCCGGGTTGGGCTCGCGCTGACTGACCGTAGCCGGCTCGTCCAGCAACTGACGCAATTCCCGGTCAGCCAGACGCAATAATTGACGGATGGCTGCACCATTCTCGATGCTGCCGTGCTCCAGACCTTCGGCAACGCCGGCGAAGAGTGACCACAACTCGGCAAAGCGAGTGCCTTGGAACAGCTGTTCCAGACGAATAAAGACGCGCCCCAGCTGGTGGCTGTTACGCTGCACATCCTGGCCGCGGATAATCGCAGCGTGGGTGATTTGCATGGCCTGACGCAGCCGGCGCAACTGCAGCGTTACTTCCGGGCTGGTGAAATCTGTCGCGCGTTCGGCCGGATCAGGATCTGCTGATTTGAGCTGGGGGCTGAAAAGGGCTGTTTCAGACAGCAGCTTCTCACCTCGGGCCGTACGCATATCGTTCAATAGCGGCAACAGCAGCATCGGCATATCACGCCGGCCGCTCTGCACTCGATCCAGATAGGCGGGCATTTGCAGAATAGCCTGCATCAGCACATCGAGTGCTTCAGCCTCACGGGCGCAACTGCCGTGCATCAGCGCCTGGGCGAGCTTTTCCATCTCTTCGGCAAGCAGTGCTGCACCGTAAAACTCCACCATCTGCAGGGTGCCGTGAACCTGATGGATATAGGTCAGGCAAAAGCGCAGCCGCGTCGTATCCTCGGGGGTTTCCACATAGGCTTCAAGTGCTTGGCGCGCCTGATTCAGCGTCTCGGAAATTTCACCTTTAACCCAATCGAGGGCGACATAATCATGCCGATCACCCATAGTCACTCCAGACATTCCATGCACTCCCTGCGCTTGTAAGCCTGCACCCGGTCATCGGCAACCGGCTCAAGCAAGGGATTGTCCCAGTCCATTATTTCACCTGACCCGATCACCAGCATGCCGCCGGGTGCCAACCGCTTTGCCAGCTGGTTGAGCAATTCACGACGGCGCCAGCGCCGGAAGTAGATGAGCAAGTTCTGGCAGAAAATGATATCCAGATCCCGAATCGGGGCCTGGGCCAGTTCCAGTATGTTCAGTCGGGTAAAGCACACCCGTTCATGCAGCGCCGGTGCTACCTGATACTGTCCATCTGGCAGTTGTGTCAGCCATTGGTGAATTTCTGCGTCCGTCAACCCGCCCAACCGGCGCGGGGGATACTGTCCCTTACGCGCCTGATCCAGCGCATGCTGACTGATATCGGTCGCCCATATGCCGTAATCTCGACGCTGCTGCCCGGCCTCCTTGAGCGCCTGCTCAACCACCATGGCCAGTGAGTAGGCTTCCTCTCCGCTGGCACAACCGACGCTCCAGAGTTGCAGCGGGCGTGTCATCGCCTCCGGTTGTTTCAGTCGCTCGCGCAGCACCCGCGCCACACAGTCAAACGACGCCCGATGACGCATGAAGCTGGTTTCCCGGACGGTCAGGCATTCGACCAGCGCCGACCACTCGAGGGCACCGCTGATGCCCTCGGTAACATGTTCGTAGTAGGTCTGATAATCGCGGATACCCAGATCACGCATACGCGTTCCGAGGCTGGTCTGAAGATAGGTCTGGCGCTCAGCGCTGACACAGACACCCGTGCGCAATTCCAATAACGCCTGCCATTGACGGAACTGTTGTCCGTCCATGTCTGGCAACTTCTCCAATAACCAGTGCGGCGTTATATGCACGTTGCGACCCTCGCGGTGCTCTTATGGGAGCGGCCCCGTGGCCGCCCCTGCGCTACCCTCAGTTCTGTCCTGGGAGGGTGAAACCATCTACCGACTGGCGCATGCTTTCGGCGAGCTTGGCCAGCTCCCCAATACTGCGAGCCGTGGTGGTGGTACCGGCGGACGTCTGCGAAGTAATCTCCTGAATCACGTTCATCGTGTTGGAGATATGACCCGCAGAGGAAGCCTGCTGCCGCGCCGCGTTGGAGATGTTCTGAATCAGGGTCGCAAGACTGGTCGATACCTTTTCGATCTCTTCCAGTGCCACACCCGCGTCCTGGGTCAGACGTGCACCGCTGACCACCTCGGATGTGGTTTGCTCCATCGATATAACCGCTTCGTTGGTATCGGTCTGAATGGTTTTAACCAACGCCTCGATCTGCTTGGTAGCCGCCGATGAACGTTCCGCCAGTCGCTGAACCTCGTCCGCTACCACCGCGAAGCCACGGCCCGCATCCCCGGCCATGGCCGCCTGGATTGCCGCGTTCAAAGCCAGAATGTTGGTCTGGTCAGCAATGTCGTTAATCAGGCTGACGATGTCACCAATCTCCTGGGAAGACTCACCCAGACGCTTGATCCGCTTGGAGGTGTCCTGGATCTGTTCACGGATAGTGTCCATACCCAGAATGGTGCTCTGTACAACCTCGTTACCCTTGTTGGCGATGGCTACCGAGCGCTCCGCTACCGCTGCCGATTCGGCGGCGTTGGCAGATACCTGGTCAATCGACACAGCCATCTCGTTTACCGCCGCCGAGGCGCCCGCAATCTCCTGCGCCTGGTGTTCGGAGGCTTCGGCCAGATGCATCGCCGTGCCCTGGGTTTCCTGGGCCGCACTGGCTACTTGCAATGCCGTGTGGTTAATGGTTTCTACCAGTGCCCGCAGCTGGTCAATGGAATAGTTGATGGAGTCAGCAATGGCACCGGTGAAGTCTTCGGTTACCGTCGCTTCCGCGGTCAGGTCACCATCAGCGAGGTCAGCAATTTCGTCCAGCAGACGCAGAATCGCGGCTTGGTTGCGCTCGTTGGTAGCTGCTGTTTCCGCCAGACGCAGACGCGTTTCGCGAGTCATCTGCAAGCCGATCAGCAGAATACTGCCCAGCGCGATAATACCCAGCAGGTAGCCAAGCAGGGTGTTGAACCAACGGCCTTCACTACGCTCTTCAAAAGCAACCGACAGGTCAGAAACGTTATCCAGCAGTACCTGCGAGTCGGTAAAGATGTTGTTGGCCGCCGTACGTACCTGATACAGCTCTGGCGAGGTCAACAGGATCTGCTCAACCGATTCGGTTACATAGCGGAACAGCTCGGAAATCTCTTCCAGACGCGTCACCGCGTCGGGGTCAGTTACCCTGGCAATGCCGATCACGTCATTACCCTGCAACATGCCCTGCAACACCCGGCCGAACAACGCGGCGTCACGACCAAAGCTGTCGGCGGCCATGACCGCGTCGGCATCACCCGTCAGCACCCGGTTTACCGAGCCGAGGATACGTTCCGCCAGCAGTGATTGACGCTGCGCCATGGCGACCTGACTGGCACTGGCGCCGCCATCAATCAGCACATCTACCACGTCTTCGTATTCCACCTGCAGCTGAGGCACCGTATCCGAAAGCTGGGCGGCTACTTCATGCAGCGACAGCACCGTGTTCTGACTGCTGAGAATGGCGTCCGCATTGGCGCGTACCTTATCCCAGTCAGCCCGGGCCCGTTCCAGCGGCTCCTGCAGCGCATCAGGGGTAGGCGGCAAACCGGTTTCATCCCGGCCATCGGTCAGATAGCGCCAGCGCTCTTCATAGTCATTGCGCGCTTGCAGCAACAACGGGAACGCCTCACGGGTACCGGTCGCCGCTTCGGTCGCCGACTTGGAGATCTGCTGGGAAAGTACCCGCAGCTCACCCGAGTGACCGATATATTCGGTGTCATAGGAGCTCTGCACGTTCAGGTAGACGAAGTTCGCGAACAGCAGAATCAATGAGAGGACGAGCGCAGCAAACAGCGCACTGATGGTACGGTTGCTGCGCAGTGTGGAGACTATACTGGTATCAAACTTTTTCATTATCTGGCCCCTACCTGGCCTACCGCTGCTGCTTGAAGCCCTAATTGTTACGCGCCGGCTAAAGACCGACCCGCCCCCTCCGATCAGACCGCCACGTCAAGAAACGCCTGGTCGCGCGCCAATGCCCGGAAATTGAAGATTACTGATTCCTGCTCGCCGGTATACGCGCCCACCACGAAAGGCCTGAACTGTTGCGCCAGGTCAGGCACCGCGGTGGTAAAGCTGTTTATGGGAAAATGCTGCATGCCAAACAGCTCATCGACCAATAAGCCGACAAACACGTCATCACGATCCAGTACCAGAACCCGGCGCTGCTTGCGCGGCGCACTGATGGTGGCACCAAAGAAATGACTGAGATCGATGATTGGCAAAAGCCTGCCGCGCACGTTAGCCACGCCTCTTACCCAGGGCTTGACCCTGGGCAGCGCGGTATAACGCGGTTCATGAAGAATTTCGCTGATTTCTCCCAGCGTGGCGACCATGGGCTGACCGGCCAGACGGAAGCCGATACCACTCCAGGTTTCGAACACCACTTCCTGAGCCGGGAGGCCGGTGGCCGTCCGCAGACACTGCTCCGCTAACTGCTGGAGAAGATCGAAAGGATGTACTGTCTCTGACATACCGTCCCTGTTGTCATTGTTGTGCCGAGGGTTATCGGCGGAGCTCAGTGACCAAGCACTGACTTCAATGTCTTGATCAGCGTGGCTTCCTCGACTGGCTTGGTCAGATAGTCTTTCGCACCCTGACGCTTGCCCCACACCCGGTCAGTTTCCTGATCCTTGGTCGTTACAATGATCACCGGGATACCGGTAGTTTCCGGATCCTTGGTCAATTGTCGGGTAGCTTGAAAACCGTTAAGCCCCGGCATCACGATATCCATGAGTATCGCATCGGGCTTTTCCTGGCGGGCGAGGGCTACCCCGTCAGCACCATTTTCCGCCTTGAGCACTTCAAAGCCATGTTTTTCCAACATGCCACTGAGCTTGTACAACTCAGTTGGCGAATCATCCACTACGAGTATGCGGGCCATTTATCCCCCTGGATTTAAATATAACTGCCGGCAGCTTCTCAGGATCCCGCTGTACCGGCCATATTCTTGTCCGACTGCGGAACGTGAGCGCGAATAGCACCCAACAGCTCTTCCTTGCTGAATGGCTTGGTCAAATACTGGTCGGAACCCACAATGCGTCCCTTGGCCTTATCGAACAACCCATCCTTACTGGATAGCATGATCACCGGAGTAGAACGGAAAGCTGTGTTGTTCTTGATCAGCGCACAGGTTTGATAACCATCAAGGCGCGGCATCATGATGTCAACAAAAATGATATCGGGGTGATTATCAGCGATCTTGGCCAGGGCATCAAAACCGTCAACGGCTGTGATGACGTTACAGCCGACCTTTTTCAGCAGCGTTTCCGCCGTGCGCCGGATGGTCTTGCTGTCATCAATTACCATGACCTTCAGGCTCTCGAAATTTTCTTCCATAAACGTCAGCCCTTGTTGTATGCGGCGGTCAGTTACCGGGCGGCCAGTATCATTGAGACCGACCAATTCCATTTCCGGCTACTTTTAGCATAGATTTTCAAGGCAATCCATAAAGGCTTCCCCCCGGATGAGACGCCTTGCGACTTCAGTCATCCTTTATTCAACGCCAGCGCAGGGGGTACACTGCGGCCAATTTACGAACAGCATGGTGAAACCCCGCATGACCCTTCGCATTGGTATCGTCATGGATCCGATCAGTCAGATCCATTACAAAAAGGACAGCTCCCTGGCCATGTTGCTGGCGGCACAGCAGCGTAACTGGCAGCTGAGCTATATGGAGTCCCAGGATATTTATCTGCAGAACGGCCAGGCCATGGGCAGCATGCGCCCCCTCAGCGTTTTTGCCGATCCGCAACATTGGTACGAATTGGGTGACGCCGAGCAACTGCCATTGAATCAGCTCGATGTGATTCTGATGCGCAAGGATCCGCCCTTCGATAATGAATTTCTCTACGCTACTCATATCCTCGAAGCGGCCGAGCGTGAAGGCGTCCTGGTAGTAAACCGTCCAGCCAGTCTGCGCGACTGCAATGAAAAATTGTTTGCCACCCGCTTTCCGCAATGCTGTCCGCCCAATACCGTTTCGCGCCGGGCCGATATTCTGCGGGCTTTCATCAGCGAGCATGAGGATGTGATTCTCAAGCCGCTGGATGGCATGGGCGGCTCGCAGATCTTCCGCGTTCGCCAGGACGATCCGAATATCAGTGTGATCATCGAGACCCTGACCGAGCATGGCCAGCAGCAGATCATGGCCCAGCGCTACCTCCCCGCCATCACGGAGGGTGATAAGCGCATCCTGATGATCAACGGCGAGCCGGTACCCTATTGTCTGGCACGCATTCCCCAGGCCGGTGAAACCCGCGGTAACCTGGCTGCCGGTGGGCGCGGTGAAGCACGGCCATTGAGCGAGCGCGACCATTGGATTGCCGCCGAAGTCGGCCCGGAACTGCGCCGCCGCGGCCTGCTGTTTGTCGGGCTGGATGTGATTGGCGATTACCTTACCGAGATCAACGTGACCAGTCCGACCTGTATCCGTGAAATTGATGCGGCCTACAACACGGACATCGGCGGCAAGCTGATGGATTGCATTGAGCAACAACTCAAACCGCGACACAGTGCGTAGATTTTTTCCCGCGACGGGGGCAGACTGCGCAGCAGTACGCCCCCACGTCTATGGATAGCATGAACACAGCAGCGACGCAGCCACCACTTGCCCGGCCACCGAGCGCGGGAATCCAGCCCCGGGATCGCCTTGGATTTACTCTATTCCTGGCGGCCGTGCTGCATGCGCTGGTGATTCTGGGCATCACCTTCGATCTGCCTGCCCCCCGCGAACTGGCTCGCAGTCTGGAAATCACCCTGGCCACCCAACCCAGCGAAGTAACCCCCGAAGATGCAGACTACCTGGCGCAGTTTGATCAGCAGGGCAGCGGCACGCTGGATGAAAAGGCGACCCCCAGCAGCCCCGAGGAAGCGGTATTCCAGGACAGCGAGATCCATGAGGTCATGCCGGTAGAGGAAGCCGCCCCCGAGCCCACCCCACGCACCGAACAGAAAGTAGTCACTACCACATCATCAGCAGCACCTGAACGTGTGACCAGTATCCCCAGGGAGCTCGATCCGCTGGACATTCCGCAAACCGGCGTGCGTTTCGATATGGCCCAGCTCTCCCAGGAAATCGCCACCCTGGAAGCACAGCGTGATGAAGCTCGACAGCTCTATGCCGAGCGGCCGCGTATCCATCGGATCAACTCAGCGACCACCCGGCGCGACCCCGGCGCCTATTACATGGACTCCTGGCGGCGCAAGATCGAACGCGTGGGCAACCAGAACTACCCCGCCGAGGCCAGCCGTCAGGGCATTCATGGCAGCCTGATATTGCGCGTTACCATCAAGCGCGATGGCACATTGGCCAACGTAGAACTGGTGGAGTCGTCAGGTCATGCCGTGCTGGACAATGCAGCGCTGCGTATCGTCCGGTTGGCCGCTCCCTATGCGCCCTTTACCGGTGATCTGATGGAGTTTGGCATGCTGGAGATAACCCGCACCTGGCGTTTCGAGCCGGGAGACCGTATTTCCAGCTTTTGAATGATCACCAGCAGTCCTTTTACCAAGGCGCACTCTTGCCCTCTGCCTTCGCGCACCCAATACTATGCGGCATGACCCAGACACTACCGAGCTACCTCAAACACCACTTTCTGATAGCCATGCCGCACATGGAAGATCCGCGCTTCGCCCATAGCCTGATTTACCTGTGCGAGCATAATGCCGAAGGCGCCATGGGCCTGGTTATCAACCGTCCCAGCGGCCTTAATCTCGGCGATGTGCTGGAGCAGACATCACCGGAAATAAGCGTCCCGCAGGACGTCGGCGGGCGCACAGTGTTCAATGGCGGGCCGGTTCAGAGTGAGCGCGGCTTTGTGCTGCATCGCGGCTCGCAGCGCTGGGAGTCCAGCCTGGATCTCGGCCCCCTGCAGCTGACCACCTCGCGTGACATTCTGGTCGACATGACCCGCGGTCACGGACCCAGGGAGTCCTTTGTGGCGCTGGGCTATGCCGGTTGGGAAGCGGGACAACTGGAGCAGGAACTGGTGGATAACGTCTGGCTGAGCTGCCCCGCAGATTATGCAATCCTGTTCGAGCTGCAAGCCGAGCAACGGCTGGATGCTGCCGGCCGCAGCCTGGGCATCGATATCAACCTGTTGACCAGTCAGGCGGGCCACGCCTGATGAGTAATGCACCGCAACGGGTTCTCGGCTTCGATTATGGCACCCGGCAGATTGGTGTGGCTGTGGGCCAGACATTGACCGGTAACGCCCGCCCGCTGAAGGAGCTCCGCGCCCGCGACGGCATTCCGGAATGGGAACAGATCGCCGCCCTGCTGCGGGAATGGGAGCCGGATGCCCTGATAGTTGGCCTGCCACTGAACATGGACGGCACCCCCAGCGAGATGAGCGCCAGAGCGGAAAAGTTTGCCCGCCGATTGCAGGGCCGCTTCCAGCTTCCTGTGCATTGTGTTGATGAGCGCCTTTCCACTTTTGAAGCCAAGCAGACGTTGCGCGACACCGGTCGCCGCACCCCCGCCAGCTACCGGGATAATCCAGTCGACAGCCTGGCTGCCGCCCTGCTGCTGGAAACCTGGCTGACCAGCCAGATCAAGGAGACATGATGACTGCATTACCTGATGTTGACGCGCTATTGCAGCGCATGGGCGAGGCGTTGACTGCCTGGCTGGATCACACCGGGCGTACCGACCCGGCCGTGGTCGGTATTCATACCGGGGGCACCTGGGTCGCCCAGCACCTGCGCAATCAGTTTCTCCCCGATGCACCATTGGGCAGTCTGGATATTGCCTTCTATCGGGATGACTTCGCCCAGATAGGTCTACAGCCAGGCGTACGCCCATCTGAACTGCCCTTCAGCGTGGAAGGCCGGCATCTTGTGCTGGTGGATGATGTACTGATGACCGGGCGTACCATTCGCGCGGCGCTCAATGAGCTGTTTGATTACGGCCGTCCAGCCTCGGTCACCCTGGTTACGCTGGTGGATATCGAATCCCGGGAACTGCCTATCCGTGCGGATATTCTCGGCGTCAGCATGGCATTGCCCCGCGACCAGAGGATAAAATTGACCGGCCCCGAGCCGCTGCAGTTGATCCTCACCCCCACCGCCGAGTCCTGATTGCCATGAGCCTGAAACCCAGCAAACTGCAACTGAACGAACAGGGCCAACTGCGCCACTTCCTCAGCATTGATGGTCTGTCCCGGGAGTTATTGACCGAAATCCTCGATACCGCCGACTCCTTCCTGGAAGTGGGCGAGCGCGCCATCAAGAAAGTACCCTTGCTGCGCGGCAAGACGGTGTGCAACGTGTTCTTCGAGAACTCCACACGCACCCGCAGCACCTTCGAACTGGCCGCCAAACGGCTCTCGGCTGACGTACTCAACCTGGATGTACAGACTTCCTCGACCAGCAAGGGGGAGACGCTCTATGACACCCTGCGCAACCTTGAGGCCATGGCCGCTGACATGTTCGTGGTACGCCATGGCGACTCCGGCGCAGCACACTTCATTGCCGGTAATGTCTGTCCTGATGTGGCCATCATCAACGCAGGGGATGGCAACCATGCCCACCCGACCCAGGCGATGCTCGACATGCTCACCATTCGCCGTCATCAGGCGCCGTTCGAGCAACTCTCGGTAGCCATCGTCGGCGACATCATGCACTCCCGTGTCGCCCGCTCGAACATGGAGGCGTTGCGCATCCTCGGCTGCCAGGATATTCGAGTCATTGCGCCCCGCACCCTGCTGCCTGAAGGCATCGAACAATATGGCGTGCGGGTCTTCAATGACCTGCGCATCGGCCTGCGCGATGTGGATGTGGTGATCATGCTGCGCCTGCAGAAGGAACGGATGCAAAGCGGGTTGTTGCCCAGTGAAGGCGAATTCTATCGCCAGTACGGTCTGACCAGTGACAGTCTCGCGCTGGCCAAGCCGGATGCGCTGGTCATGCATCCGGGCCCGATCAATCGCGGCGTGGAAATCGAGTCGACGGTGGCCGACGGTGCACAATCAGTGATTCTCAAACAGGTCACCTATGGCATCGCTGTGCGCATGGCCGTCATGTCCATGGCCATGGCCGGTCAGACCACCCAACGCCAGTCCAGACAGGGAGCAGAATAAGCATGCGCATCACCATAGCCGGCGCCCGGGTCATTGATCCTGCCAGTCAGTTCGATCAGATCACCGACCTGCACATCGACGGCGGATTGATCCATGCGCTGGGTGACGCCCCGGACGGCTTCGTTGCCGCCCAGACCATTGACGCGCGGGGCATGATTGCCAGCCCCGGATTGGTGGATCTGGATGTCAGCCTGCGTGAACCTGGCTTCGGCCGCAAGGGCAACATTGCCAGCGAAACCCGCGCGGCCACCGCTGGCGGCGTGACCAGCCTGTGCTGCCCGCCCGACAGCCGCCCGGTACTGGATACCCCTGCGGTAGCGGAACTCATTCTCGACCGGTGCGAACGCGCCGGTCAGACCCGCGTGTTCCCCATCGGTGCATTGACCCGAGGACTGGAAGGCGAACAACTGAGCGAACTGGTGTCGCTGCGTGATGCGGGTTGTGTGGCCTTCACCCAGGGATTATCGCCGATCAGAAGCAGTCGCATTCTGCGTCGGGCTCTGGAGTACGCCGCTGGCTTCGACCTGCCGATCATTTTCACGCCAATGGATGCCGCTCTTGCCGAAGGCGGGGTCGCCCATGAAGGGGCTACCGCCGCTCGCCTTGGTCTGCCCGGTATCCCGGAAACCGCCGAGACAGTCGCTCTGGCGCGAGATCTGCTATTGATTGAGCAGACCGGGGTACGTGCACATTTCAGCGGCCTGAGCAGCGCGCGGGGTGTCGATATGCTGGCCGATGCTCAAGCTCGGGGGCTGCCGGTTACCGCTGATGTCGCCATGTACCAACTTCTGCTCTGTGATGAGGATCTGGACGGTTACTCCAGCCTGCTGCATGTGATGCCGCCGCTGCGCAGCAGCACCGATCGTCGTGCCTTGCGCGAGGCAGTACAAAGTAGTGTGATACAAGCCATTGCTTCGCACCATCAACCCCATGAGTCTGAAGCCAAGCGTGTGCCCTTCGCTGCTGCCGCCCCCGGCATCAGCAGCGTGGAAATACTGCTGCCGCTGGCGCTGACACTGGTGGCCGACGGCCTGCTCGAGCTGCCCGCGTTACTGGCGCGACTGACATCAGGCCCAGCTGCAGCACTTGGTCTGCCGGCTGGCCGGATCGCCGTAGGCGACAGCGCCGATGTGGTTCTGTTCGATCCTGCGGGCACCACCGAGATAGGTAATAACTGGCTATCTCGGGGCACCAATTGCCCGTTTCTCGGGCAAAGCGCCCCCGGGCGCGTCAGTCATACATTGAGCCAGGGCAGGCCTGTTTACCGGGCATGACCTGTTAGTCAGCCGGGCCCAGCCCGGCTCGTATAAAGGATGATGTGGGCATGGCGATTCAAGGATTAAGGGCCAGATCATTTCTGGCCCTGTTGATTACTGATGCGCGACCTGAACCTGGCATTGCCGGAAGCCTCAACCCATGATGCGCTGACCGGGCTGCCCAATCGCCGGTTGTTGATTGAACGTCTCAAGGAAGAAACCGAGTGGCACCGCCGCAATACCCGACCTTCAGCATGGCCATGACGGTGGCGATGCCGTATCGATCGAAGTAGCCCGGGTGCTGGATGCAGAAATCCGTGAGCACGATTTGTGTGGACGCTGGGGTGGCGAAGAGTTTGTGATCCTTCTGCCGGAGACAGATCTGTTGGCAGCGCGGAATATCATGGAATGTTTGCGGCTCGCTATTAAGCGACTACAGGTGCGGACCAATACCCATGCGCTGTCGGTGACCGCCAGTATCGGATTGGCTGAGCAGCAGGCTGGTGACAGCTATTCCGAGACCATCAACCGCGCTGATCGCGCGTTGCTGGAAGCCAAACGTCGTGGTCGTAACTGCCTGCTGGACACCTTTCCCAGCCCGCTGTAGCCAATCTGCAGCGTTGCAGACTGGCTACGCCAGTCAGGCTTATTCAACGCCGGTAGCTGCTTTCCTCATCCTCGCCCTGAATGGACAACGAATGCTCTTCACGCATGAGGAATTTACCATCGGTTTCCGAGCCGAGTTTGATCAGCAGGCGCAGGTCGTTGGCAGAGTCAGCATGCAATAGAGCGTCTTCATAGGTGATCTCGCCCTGGCTATACAGTTTGTATAGCGCCTGGTCAAAGGTCTGCATGCCCAGCTCATTGGAGCGTGCCATCAGCGGCTTGAGCTCATGCACCTCACCCTTGCGGATCATGTCCGCAGCCAATGGCGTATTCAGCATCACTTCGATAGCGGCGCGGCGACCCTTGCCGTCCGGTGTTGGAACCAGTTGTTGCGCGACAATACCCTTCAGGTTGAGTGACAGATCCATCCACACCTGCTGATGCATATCCGCCGGGAAGAAGTGAATGATCCGATCCAGCGCCTGGTTGGCGTTGTTGGCGTGCAAGGTGGCCAGACACAGGTGACCGGTTTCAGCGAAAGCCAACGCGTGTTCCATGGTTTCCCGGGTTCGCACCTCACCAATCAGGATTACATCCGGGGCCTGACGCAGGGTGTTCTTCAGCGCCACTTCAAAGCTGTCAGTATCGATGCCCACTTCGCGCTGGGTGACGATGCAGTTCTGATGCTGGTGGATGAATTCGATAGGGTCTTCGATGGAAATGATATGGCCGCTGGAATTCTTGTTCCGATAGCCAATCATGGAGGCCAGCGACGTGGATTTACCCGTACCGGTAGCACCGACGAAGATCACCAGACCACGCTTGGTCATCGCCAGCTGCTTGAGCACCTCCGGCAGTCGCAGATCTTCCATGGTCGGGATGTTGACCTCGATGCGGCGCAACACCATGCCCACCAGGTTACGTTGGTAGAAGGCGCTGACACGGAAGCGACCGATGCCCCGCGCACTGATTGCGAAGTTACATTCCTTCTTCTCGGCAAACTCACGGCGCTGGGCCTCGGACATGACGCCCAGTACGGTTTCCCGGGTCTGCTCGGGGGAAAGGGGCGTCTTGGTAACCGGCAGAATCTTGCCGTGCACTTTCATGCTCGGCGCTACGCCGGCGGTAATGAACAGGTCCGATGCGCCCTTCTCGACCATCAGCCGCAGCAGCTTCTCAAACTCCATAATTTCCTCGTCTCGGGACGCGATCCTGCGCCCTGCCAATGTCTATCAGAGGCTTTCCGCGGCCTTGGCTTTCTCGCGCGCCGCTTCGCGGGTTACCAGGCCCTTGGATACCAAGCCCTTGAGGCACATATCCAGCGTCTGCATGCCGATGTTGCCGCCAGTCTGAATCGCTGAGTACATCTGCGCCACCTTGTCCTCGCGGATCAGGTTACGGATCGCCGGGGTACCAATCATGATTTCATGGGCTGCCACCCTACCACCACCGATCTTCTTCAGCAGGGTCTGGGAAATAACCCCGGTGAGCGACTCCGACAGCATCGAGCGGACCATGGATTTTTCCTCGGCGGGGAACACGTCCACCACCCGGTCAATGGTCTTGGCCGCCGAGGTGGTGTGCAGGGTACCGAACACCAGGTGACCGGTTTCCGCGGCGGTCAGCGCCAGGCGGATGGTTTCCAGGTCACGCATCTCGCCCACCAGGATAATATCCGGATCTTCCCGCAGGGCTGAGCGCAGCGCCTCGGCAAAACCATGGGTGTCACGGTGTACTTCACGCTGGTTAACCAGACACTTTTTCGATTCGTGAACGAATTCGATCGGATCCTCGATGGTGAGGATGTGCTGATACTTGGTGCTATTAAGGTAATCAACCATTGCCGCCAGGGTGGTGGACTTACCCGAGCCCGTGGGTCCGGTGACCAGTACCAGACCGCGGGGCACGTCGGAAATCTGCTTGAACACATCGCCCATGCCCAGATCTTCCATGGTCAACACCTTGGAAGGAATGGTCCGGAACACCGCACCGGCACCCCGGTTCTGGTTGAAGGCGTTAACCCGGAAGCGGGCTACACCGGGCACCTCAAAGGAAAAGTCTGTTTCAAGGAATTCTTCAAAATCCTTGCGCTGCCTATCGTTCATGATGTCGTAGATCAGCGCGTGCACTTGCTTGTGCTCCAAGGCCGGCACATTGATACGACGCACATCACCATCCACGCGAATCATGGGCGGCAGTCCGGCCGACAGGTGTAAGTCCGACGCGCCCTGTTTAGCACTGAAGGCTAACAGCTCGGTTATATCCATAGGGTTCCCCATTGCAACCAGCAAGCATGTAGAATGCTGTGCAGGTCGGCTCCATTGGCAAGGTAATAAACGTCCGTAATGTCCACGATAGCAGAGAATATTGCAAACGTTCATGCACGTATTTTGCGTGCTGCGCACGCGGTTGGGCGTGATTCCCAGGGCATTATCCTGATGGCCGTCAGCAAAACACGTCCTGCTGCGGCTATTCGCGAAGCTCACGCCGCTCGCATACAGCATATCGGCGAGAACTATCTGCAGGAAGCACTGGGCAAAATGGCCGAACTGCAGGATCTGCCGTTAGTCTGGCATTTTATCGGCCCCATCCAATCGAACAAGACCCGAGCGATTGCCGAGCATTTCGACTGGGTACACAGCGTTGACCGTCTGAAGATCGCCCAACGCCTGTCTGACCAGCGCCCGGATAACCTGCCGCCGTTGAATATCTGCCTGCAGGTGAATATCAGTGGCGAGGACAGCAAGTCCGGTGTGCCGTTAACTGAACTTCCCGCTCTGGCCCAGGCCGTGGCAGCATTACCCCGGCTGTGCCTGCGAGGACTCATGGCTATTCCTGCGCCAGCCAGCACTGAAGCGGAGCGACGCGCGCCGTTACGCGCGCTACGCGAAGCCATGGCTGCCCTGCCGCTGCCATTGGATACCCTCTCCATGGGTATGAGCGACGACCTGGACGAAGCCATTGCTGAGGGCTCTACCATGCTACGCATCGGTACTGCACTATTCGGTGCACGCGACTATTCCACTCCCGTTCCGAAGGATGACTGACATGACAGCCCCGACTATTGGATTCATCGGCGCCGGCAACATGGCTACCAGCCTGATCGGCGGCATGCTGCAGAACAGCTTCAAACCCGGCCAGTTGATGGCCAGTGACCGCAGCAACGAACAATTACAGCAACTGAGTCGCCAGTTCGGTATTGGCACCACCACCGACAACGCACAATTGGCCCGGGACTGTGATGTGCTGGTGCTGGCGGTAAAACCTCAGGTGATGCAGGCAGTGTGTAAAGACCTGCCCGGCCAGCGAAAGCCAGGCCAACTGGTGATCTCCATCGCCGCCGGTATTACCTGCACCAGCCTGGCCGACTGGCTGGGCGCGGATACGCCACTGGTGCGCTGCATGCCCAACACGCCTGCCCTGCGTGGCCAGGGCGTCAGTGGGCTGTTTGCGGTAAGCCAGGTCAGCGCGGCGCAGAAGAAACTCGCCGAAAGCATCCTCAATGCAGTGGGTATCAGTCTGTGGTTGGAGCAGGAAGCGCAGATTGACGCTGTGACCGCTGTTTCGGGTAGCGGCCCGGCCTATTTCTTCTATCTGATGGAAGCCATGACCGACGCCGGCGAACAGTTGGGCCTGCCCCGGGAAGTAGCCGAGCGGCTGACGCTGTTTACCGCATTGGGGGCCGCAGACATGGCGGTACACAGCGATGTGGATACCGCCGAACTGCGCCGCCGAGTTACTTCACCCAACGGTACTACCGAGCAGGCCATCAACAGTTTCAGCCGGGATGATTTGCCCGGTATGGTTGCCCGGGCCATGCAGGCGGCCGCTGAACGTTCCGCCGAACTATCCAAAGAACTCGCCTGAGGAGACACGATGAACGGAGTGAACATGGCCGCTGTATATGTGGTGCAGACCCTTGGCAGCCTGTACCTGCTGATCGTACTGCTGCGCTTTATCCTGCAGCTGGTACGCGCCGACTTTTATAATCCGCTGTCCCAGTTCATTGCGCGCGCTACACAGCCGCTGCTGAAGCCGCTGCGCCGGGTCATCCCTGGTTTTGCCGGGATCGACATCGCTTCGCTGGTGCTGGCATTGATCATCCAACTGGCGCTGTTGGCGGCGATCATCTCCTTGATGGGTTACTCGCTGCCGCCGGTACTGCAACTGCTGGTCTGGGCGCTGGTTGGTATCACCGCACTGTTCCTGAAGATATTTTTCTTCGCGCTGCTCATCAGCGTCATTCTCTCCTGGGTTGCGCCACAGAGTCATAACCCAGCGGTGTTACTGGTTTATCAGATCTGCGAGCCCGTGCTCGCACCGATTCGGCGCTTTCTACCATCCATGGGCGGACTGGATCTGTCGCCTATCTTTGCGTTCATCGCACTGAATCTGCTGGATATGCTGCTGATCACCAATCTGGCGATAGCAACCGGCATGCCCAAGGGCCTGACGCTGGCGCTATAAAATGGTCGCGTTCTATCAGTGGCAGGGTAAAAATCTGATCATTGACTGCCACCTGCAGCCTGGCGCCAAAACCATTGGCTTTGCCGGCTTGCATGGTGAACGGTTGAAGATCCGCATCAGCGCACCACCGGTGGATGGTAAAGCCAACACCATGCTGCTCGAGTTTCTCGCCCGTGCCTTTGCGGTCAGCAAGCGTCAGGTCAGCCTGCTCAGCGGGCACCAAAGCCGACAGAAACGGGTACTGATCGAAGCACCGCAGCAACTGCCCGATGAACTCGCTATTACCCGGCCCTGATAACGCGACCCGGCTTGCGATGCAACGCCAACACGCCCTAGACTGACGCCTCGATTATTGGCCCAACGCCCGGTTATAACGGCCAATCCAGAACAGGAAAACGAAAACCCCATGTCCCCATTCCCTGCTGATTCCGTCGGCCTGGTCACGCCGCAGCGGCAGACCTTCACCGAGCCGCTGCAGCTGGCCTGCGGGCGCAGCCTGTCGCAGTACGAGCTGGTCTATGAGACCTATGGTCAGTTGAATGCCAGCCGCAGCAATGCGGTGTTGATTTGCCATGCGCTCTCCGGCCATCACCATGCCGCCGGTTACCATAGCGAAGATGACCGCAAGCCCGGCTGGTGGGATGCCTGTATCGGCCCCGGCAAGGCTATAGACACCAACCGTTTCTTTGTCGTCAGCCTGAATAACCTCGGCGGTTGTCATGGCTCCACCGGCCCCTCAAGCATCGACCCGGATACCGGCAAGAGCTACGGCGCCAACTTCCCGATGATCGTGGTGGAAGATTGGGTCAACAGCCAGGCACGTCTTGCGGATCATCTTGGTATCGATTGCTGGGCCGCCATCGTCGGCGGCAGTCTGGGCGGCATGCAGGCACTGCAATGGGCGATTGCCTACCCGGAGCGGCTGCGTTACTGCGTCGCCGTGGCTACCGCCTCCAAACTGTCAGCACAGAATATCGCCTTCAACGAAGTCGCTCGTCAGGCCATCATCAGCGATCCGGACTTCCGCGATGGTGACTATGCCGCCTTCGGCGTGGTGCCCAAGCACGGCCTGGGGCTGGCGCGCATGGTCGGACATATCACCTACCTCTCCGATGATGCCATGGGCCAGAAATTCGGCCGCGACCTGCGTGCCGGCGAACTGAAGTACGACCTCAAGAGCGTCGAATTCCAGGTGGAGAGCTATCTGCGTTACCAGGGCCAGGAGTTCTCCCAGCGCTTTGATGCCAATACCTACCTGCTGATGACCAAGGCATTGGATTATTACGACCCAGCGCGGGTGCATGACGGCAATCTGGCCAAAACGCTGGAGCCGGTTCAGGCGCGCTTTCTGGTGGTGTCCTTCAGCACCGACTGGCGCTTCCCGCCATCCCGCTCGCGGGAACTGGCTAACGCGCTGATCAGTGCCCGCAAGCATGTCAGTTATGTTGAAGTCGACGCTGCTCAAGGCCACGACGCCTTCCTGTTACCGATCCCCCGTTACATCCAGGCGCTCAGCAGCTTCATGAACCGTATCGAGGTGCAGGCATGAGTTTGCGCGCTGATCTACAGATCATTGAAAAATGGATCAAACCCGCCAGCCACGTGCTCGACCTGGGCTGCGGTAATGGCGAGCTGTTGCACTATCTGCAGGAAGCCAAGCAGGTGCATGGCTACGGCCTGGAAATCGACCCGGATAACATCAATGCCTGCATTGCCAAGGGCGTGAATGTCATCGACAAGAACCTCGATCACGGGCTGGACAACTTCGAAGACCGCAGCTTCGATACCGTGGTCATGACCCAGGCGCTGCAGGCGGTGCATTACCCCGATCGCGCACTGGAGGGCATGCTGCGGATCGGCCGTGAGGCCATCCTGACCTTTCCCAATTTCGGCCATTGGCGCTGCCGCATGTATCTGGGCATCAAGGGACGCATGCCGGTATCCGAGTTCATGCCCTATACCTGGTACAACACCCCGAACATCCACTTCTGTACGTTCAAGGATTTTGAAAACCTGTGCCATGAGCGCTCGGTGAAGATACTTGATCGGCTGGTGGTGGACCAGACCCACCGCAGCAGCAAGCTGAGCGCCATGTGGCCCAATCTGCTCGGTGAAGTTGCCATTTACCGTGTCACTCGCTGACAAGGAGTTCATCATGTTACGTAATCTGTTTGCCGGCTTGCTGATGCTTGCCGCCACCGCTGTCAGTGCCCAGCAGGGCCCCGCCCAGAGCCCACAGCGCTTTGGTGATCTGCTGGTGTATCACAACACCTTCAACAGTTCCTATCTGCAACCGGACATCGCTGCCGCAGCCGGGCTGCAACGCGGTCCGCGTCAGGGTGTGGTGAATATTTCGGTGCAGCGCCTGACCGACGAAGGCATGCAGGTCGTGGATGCCAAACTCGAAGGTACGGTCACCAACCTGCTGCAACAGACCACACCATTGAAATTTATCCGCATTCAGGAGCAGGACGCCATTTACTTCGTCGCCAACTACACGGCTGGCCAGCGTGGCCTGCTGCGCTTCGAGGTCAAGGTGCAGGCAGAAGAAGGTGCAGCAACGCATAACGTCCGTTTCCAGCAGGAGTTCCACCCGGATGAGTAAGCCGTTGGCATTGAGCAAGCTGGTACTGGCCAGCAATAACGCCGGCAAGCTCAAGGAGCTGCAGGCCATGCTCGGCGAGCAGATTGAAGTATTGCCACAGAGCCGCTTCATCACCGAAGAAGCCGAGGAAACCGGCCTGAGCTTTGTCGAAAACGCCATTCTCAAGGCCCGTCACGCCGCCCGCGCCTCCGGCTTGCCGGCACTGGCCGACGACTCGGGGCTGGCGGTCGATGCCCTCGGCGGCGCCCCGGGCATCTACTCGGCGCGCTATGCCGATGGCCAAGGCGACGCGGCAAACAACGCCAAACTGCTGCAGGCGTTGCAGGATGTGCCTGACGAGCAGCGCGGCGCGCGCTTTATCTGCGCGCTGGCGATGGTACGGCATGCCGACGATCCGGTGCCGATCATTTGCGAAGGTGCCTGGGAAGGTCGCATCCTGCATGCAGCGCAGGGCGAGCATGGCTTCGGCTATGACCCGCTGTTTCTGGTGCCGGAGCTGGGCGTATCCAGCGCTGAGCTACCCGCCGAGCAGAAGAACCAACTCAGCCACCGCGCCCGGGCCATGACCCTGCTGCGCGCCCGCCTGGGCCTGGTGTGAAACAGTCACTGCCACCGCTGGCAGCCTATGTGCATATTCCCTGGTGTGTGCGCAAATGCCCCTATTGCGACTTCAATTCGCACACCTATGACAGCGGCCTGCCGGAGGCCGAGTATATCGATGCACTGATCGCCGATCTGGATCAGGATCTGCAACATGTACAGGGCCGCGAATTGGAATCGATCTTCTTCGGTGGCGGCACGCCGAGCCTGTTTTCTGCTGCCAGCCTGGATCGGTTGTTGCAAGCCATGCAGCAGCGACTGCACTTTGCCGCTGATATCGAGATCACGCTGGAAGCCAACCCCGGCACCTTTGAACAGGCCAAGTTCAAGGACTACCGTGCTACCGGCATCAATCGCCTGTCGATCGGCATCCAGAGCTTCAATCCGGCCCACCTCAAGGCACTGGGGCGGATTCACGATGATCAGGAAGCATTGGCGGCCGTGGATATGGCGCGCCGTGCCGGCTTCGATAATCTCAATCTGGATCTGATGCATGGCCTGCCCGGTCAGTCGCTGCAGCAGGCCAGGGCAGACATTGATCAGGCCATTGCATTGGCACCGGAGCACCTGTCCTGGTACCAGCTGACAGTGGAGCCGAATACCGTGTTCTATAGTCGTCCGCCGAAGCTGCCGGAGGACGAGGTGTTGTGGGACATCCAGGAAGCCGGACAGGCACGGATGGCCGAAGCCGGTTATGCCCAATACGAAATTTCCGCCTATGCGCGCGATAATCGCCGGGCTCGGCATAATCTGAATTATTGGCAGTACGGCGACTTTATCGGCATTGGCGCCGGTGCCCACGGCAAACTGACCCACCTCGACGGGCGCGTGGAGCGCAACTGGAAGACCCGCCAGCCGAAGGATTACCTGAATCCGGATAAACCCTTCTGCGCCGGGAACAAGATTCTCAGCGCCGAGGAGCTGCCCTTCGACTTCCTGATGAACGCCCTGCGGCTGGTGGATGGCGTACCCAGCGCCTGGTACAGCGAGCGCACCGGCCAGTCCCTGGACACCATCGCCCCGCTGCTCGATCGCGCGGTACAACGCGGCCTGCTGGAACCCTGGCAACGGCAATTGCGCCCTACCGAGCAGGGCCGACTGTTTCTCAATGACCTGCTGGAGATGTTTCTCTAAGCTCCTGAGGACGAGCTGGTGCTCGTCCTCCCGGGCGTCGGGCCTCCTCCCTGGCAACCTCGAACCCCCTGAAAACATCGAGCCCTGCAAACGTCGAGCACCCTGGGAACGTCGAGCCCCCCTGAAAACGTCGAGCACCTCTGGGAACGTCGAGCACCAGCTCGATGAGCGCGCTCGCTGGATTCTCACCGCCTCACGTCCGCTATAGAGTCCCAAGGCAACGTCAGCATGACGCTGGTCAATGCGCCATTCAGCGCAGGTCGGTATCCTCCGCGGCTTTCTTGTCTTGTAAACAGGATTTCCCCCTATGTCCCAAGCTCCCGAACTGCTGGCTCCGGCCGGCACCCTGAAAGCCATGCGCTTTGCCTTCGCCTATGGCGCCGATGCGGTCTACGCCGGCCAGCCCCGCTACAGCCTGCGCGTGCGCGAGAATGACTTTCACAACCCGCAAGTGCTGGCCGAGGCGATTGCCGAAGCCCATTCCATGGGCAAGAAATTCTACCTGGCCAGCAATATCGCCGCGCACAACAGCAAGGTGGCAACCTACGAGCGGGATCTGGAGCAGATCGTGGCGATGGGCCCGGACGCGCTGATCATGTCCGACCCGGGTCTGATCATGCTGGTACGCGAGCGCTGGCCGCACATGCCGGTGCATCTGTCGGTACAGGCCAATGCGACCAACTGGGCGACGGTAAAGTTCTGGCAACAGCAGGAACTGGAGCGGGTGATCCTGTCCCGGGAGCTGTCACTGGATGAAATCGAGGAGATCCGTCGCCACTGCCCCGATATGGAAATCGAGGTCTTCGTCCATGGCGCCCTGTGTATCGCCTATTCCGGTCGCTGCCTGCTGTCCGGCTATTTCAATCACCGTGATGCCAACCAGGGCGCCTGCACCAATGCCTGTCGCTGGAAGTACGATCTGCAACCGGCCGAGGAAACCGCCGAGGGCAATGTCGAGGCGGTGGTCAAGGTGCAGCAACCCCAGGAAGTGCAGCCGCAACCGGTGTACCTGCTCAACCAGAGCGACAAGCCCGACGAGCAGATGGCGATCGAGGAAGATGAACACGGCACCTACATCATGAACTCCAAGGATCTGCGCGCGGTGCAACATGTGCAGCGCTTCGTCGATATGGGTTTGCACTCGCTGAAGATCGAGGGCCGTACCAAATCCCATTTCTATGTTGCCCGCACCGTACAGACCTATCGCAAGGCCATTGATGATGCGGTCGCCGGTCGCCCCTTCGATATGGGTTTGATGGATGATCTGGAAAGCCTGGCCAACCGCGGCTACACCGAAGGTTTCTACCGTCGTCACCCGCCGGGCGTGTATCAGAATTATGAACGCGGCAACTCGGCCATGCTCCGGCACCAGTTCGTCGGTGAAGTACTGGAGGATCTGGGCGACTGGCTCAGTATCGATGTGAAAAACCGCTTCGCCGTGGGCGATCAGATGGAACTCATGACCCCTTCCGGCAATCACACCTTCGTTTTGCAGTCATTGCTGGATCGCCACGGTCATCCGGCCGAGGTCGCGCCCGGCACTGGCCACGTGGTGCGCATTCCCAAACCTGAAGGTATTGATGTGGACAAGGCGCTGCTCCTGCGTTACCTGCCTGTCGAGTGACAGGCAGTTGCACAGGCGCGCTGAATATTCGCTCATACGGTCGGTTCGTGGTTTACTTGCGCGCTTATTTCGCTCTATTTTCCCCTGACCACGGAGCGCCGTAACAGATGGATTGGTTGCAAGTTGTTGTACTGGCCCTGCTCCAGGGCCTGACCGAATTTCTCCCGGTATCCAGTTCCGCCCACCTGATTCTGGTTCCGGCCCTGACCGACTGGCCGGATCAGGGTCTGGCATTTGACGTAGCCCTGCACTTCGGCAGTCTGTTTGCGGTGTTGCTGTATTTTCGCCGCGACCTGATCAACATGACCGCCAGCTGGACGCAGTCCGTAGTCACGCGCAAGTGCGATGATGATGCGCGACTGGCCTGGGGGGTGATCTTTGCCACCATTCCCGTAGGACTGGCGGGGCTGGCATTCAAGGATCAGATCGAACTGTATCTGCGCTCGCCCTTCTATCTGGCCCTCGGTCTGGTATTCTTCGGACTGTTGCTGGGCTGGGCAGACTGGCGTTTTCGCGGCAGCCGCACGGAAAACCAGATGACCTGGCGGGATGTACTGATCATCGGCTGCGCCCAGGCGCTGGCGTTGTTCCCGGGCACCTCCCGGGCGGGTATTACCATTACCGCGGCGCTGTTCATGGGGCTGAATCGTGAGGCCGCGTCACGCTTCTCCTTTCTGCTGTCGATTCCGGTGATTCTGCTGGCCTGTCTGTTGAAGACCAAGGATCTGGTCGAAGCACAGGTAGCGGTGGACTGGGCGTCGATGGGGCTGGGTGTACTGGTGTCGGCGGTCAGCGCATTCCTGTGTATCCACTACTTCCTGGTGTTCATCAAACGCATCGGCATGCAGCCCTTCGTGATCTATCGGATCATTCTGGGCGCAGCCTTGTTGGTGGTGTTCTACTGACCGGGAATATCGAGCCCCGGAAACGTGGAGCTCCCTGGGAACGTCAAGGCCCTTGGGAGCGTCGCGTCCCTGGGAACGTCAGGCACCAGCTTGACGCAGGGGGCTGCGAGCAGCCCCCTGCTGACAATCAAACGCTGGACGAGCTGGTGCTCGTCCCTCCCGGGGCCGGGCGTCGCGCCGACGCGCAACACCCGGCCAGCCTCTGCTCCTCAGAAGCTCATATCCAGCCGCGCCCACAGGGTGCGTCCCGGCTCGTTGAAGCGCTCACTGGCAGACAACCCGACCCCGGCGTTACCCGCCTGGTTGAGATGCTCGCTGTAGACCTTGTCGAACAGGTTATCGACGCCGGCGCTGACCTTGAAGTTCTGGTTCAGGCGATAGGCGCCGTTGACCGAGAACACGCCGAAGCCGGCGCTGTCATCAAAGTCCCTGCTGGTCACGTTGCCCTTGCCTTCAGCGACGCGGGTCTGACCGGCGACCACACGCCAGAGACCACTGGCACTCCAGTCGTTGCGCTCGTAGGTCAGCCCCAGGCGGGCTTCCAGCGGAGGCATCTGCGGTAGCGCTTCGCCGTCGGAGCTGTTCTTGCCCCAGGCCCAGGCGAGGCTGGAGTCGGTCTTCCAGTTATCATCCAGCCGGTAGCTGGCACCCATTTCCGCACCCATGATGCGGCCGTCGATATTGTCAGTGCTGGCGATGGTATGTGCCGGGTTCATCCCCGGGCCATAGCTGAACATGATGTAATCACGCACCTGCCCGACATAGGCCGAAGCCCAGGCATCCAGCGGGCCCTTGCTGTACTGGATACCCAGATCCAGCTGGGTAGTCTTTTCCGGTTTGACCGTCTCGAAGCTGGTCGGCTGACCAACCTGGTTGGCCGCAGAGAACAGCTCCCAGTAATCCGGGAAACGCTGGCTGTGCCCCAGCCCGATATAGGTGGTGGCCGGCAACTCCTGCAGATCATGCTCGTAGCGCATGAAGCCGCTGTACAGCGTATCGCTGCGCTCGTCACTGGCCGTCGGATTATCGCGGCAGGCCATGCCCATCATGTTGCACAGTTGCGCCCGCTCGTCGGTCGCAGACACCCGGTCAATCCGCAGGCCGCTGATCAGGCTGGCATTGTCATCCAGACTGAGGGTCAGCTCAGCAAAAGCACCATACTGGGAAAATTCCGCATCCTTGGCCCAGGGCAGCGCCTTGTAGGCGTCAACGCCCCCAGCGCTGCGCTTACGATGCTCATTGGTCTGCCCATCCAGCCCGGCAACCAACTCATAATCACCCCACAGCCAGGTAGCTGCTACGCGTCCACCCAGTGTGCGCCGATCCACTGCAGTGGCCATCGGCTTACGCATCGGCATCATCGCATCAAGTGGGTTGGGACTGCGCAGGCTGTAGTTGTCCATGACGTGATCGGCGTAGTTGTAGTACAGCCGTGCGTCGACGTTCTGCAGCACCTCGCCAAGACCGGACTTCTCGAAGCGTAACGAGGCGCTCTCGCGCTCGAACTGACTACCATCCATACCGCGGCCGGCGTAACGGGCTTCACCGTCACCGCGGCCGACGGTCAGCTCCAGCAGGGTTTCGGCGTCCGGCGTCCAGCCGAGCACCAGATCACTGCTCCACTTGTCCCAGCGTGAATGCACTTCGTCACCGTTGCCGTCCTCGTAGTCGTCCGACTCGGAGCGGTTGGCCAGCAAGCGGATATAGCCCTGCTGACTGCCGGCGGCGGCGTCGATGTTGCGATCGAAGCGTCCCTCGCTGCCGACCAGCGCACTGGCGTCAACCCGCGCTCCGGGCTCGCTGAAGTTCTCCGGATCACGTTCAAACAGCACCGTTGCCGCCGAGTTGCCCGGCCCCCAGAGTACGGTCTGCGGGCCCTTGATCACGGTCAGCGAATCATAGTTCTCCGGCGTGATGTAGGAGCTGGGCGAGTCCATGCGGCTGGGGCAGGCACCGAGCATCTCGCCGCCGTTGGTCAACAGCTTCAGTCGCGAGCCGAACATGCCGCGGAACACCGGATCACTGTTCGAGCCGCCGCCACTGACCGCGGAAAACCCGGGAATGGTCTGCAGGTAATCACCCGCATCACTGGCCGGCACCGGCTGGCGCGGAATCTTCGGATCGGTGATCACCGTCAGCGGCGACTGCTGACCGACGCCGGTAATCACCATGGGCGCCAGCTCGGCCGCGTCAGGCTGGGCATGATGGGCATGCGGATCAGCAGCCAGCGCACCCGTGGCAAGGGTGGCCAACAGGGCGGCGTGGGCGGCCTGCCAGCGCAGACGGGAAGACAAAATCACACAATTCTGGGGCAGGCGCGCGCGCGTCTGCCGGTCACACGAAATTCGGGACATGACAATTTCCACTTCAATATTCAGTTGTACCGTGCTGCAACACGGCTATGGATATCAGCTGGGAAATTGCACGGGAGGGGCGCGGGCGTGACTGCCGCTGTGGCGCAGCACCTGCGCAATAGGCGTCCCAGGTAGCGGCTGAACCTGCACCGGCTGAGGCCGGGGCAACATGAGGGTGACAGCAAACAGCAGCGGAGGGTTGAGCGTCAGCAGCTCACAGTAGCCGCACAACTCCAGTGCTGCCAGCCACTCCGGTTCGCCCGCGCGTGGCTGTCGATGGTGACCATGCGCAGAGGCGCTTTGCTCATGATGGGCATGGTGATCGTGATGGTGCTGCGGGTCGGGATTTGCCGATGCCGCCGGAGGCGGTGCCATCGTCAGCGCGGAGTACAACGGGCCGACATGGATCATCAGCATGGCGAACAGGCCAAGCCAGATACTCAATGTCGAAAGTCGTTTGCGCACCAGCAGCAGATTCCTTCAAGGATCAGGCTGACCCGGGGAGCCAGCCTGATCGAATAGTCCCATGTCCTGTCCTGCGAAGCTAACGGACAGGGTGAGCATAGATGAATATTGCCTGCTTATTCTTGGCCAGGATCAATTCTTGATCAATCAGCCAAGCCGGCGCCTTTGCTGTTTGTGTTGATCCAGATCAGCTATCCGCCGTGAGACACCTTGTATTTTAAGGCCAGGCCATCATAACGACATTAAACAACATGCCTGCACTTATCGATCTACTACGTAGTCGGCTCAGCTCGCTGCTGCCAGCCGAGATAGAAGCCAATGAACGTCTGAAGCTGCTCACACCCTTTCGCCACCCGATGCTTATCAGTCGACATCGGGCAGGTTTGATTGTTGACCGGGTTCGCCTGTTTGCCTTCCTGTTTGCCTTGCTGACGCCGCTATGGGGCATTGTCGATTTCATCGCATTCCCCTATCCCTTGTGGGGTCAGTTACTTGTTCTGCGGATACTGGTGTGCCTGGCCTTCCTGAGTCTGCTGCTTTTTTATCGCGATCAGGATCACATGACCGACGCCTATCTGGCGATGTTCATCCTGTTTGCCATTCCGACCCTGTTCTATGTCGGATCCCACACCCTGCTCGCCCATTACCAGTTAGCCGATATGCCGGCTGCGGTGGCTGCCGGTTACGCATTTCTGCCCTTCGTATTGATGGCTGGATTAGCACTGTTCCCTCTGACCTTGCTGGAGAACCTGCTGGTAGCGGTCGTTCTGCTGGCGGCTCAGGGGCTGGCGGGGCTTCTGAACTGGTCAACCCTGAATTGGCCGTCGTTTCTCGGTGCGTTCTGGTTGCTGATACTCATTGCCGGCGTCACCAGTCTCGCCTGCATGAGTCAATTGGCTTATATGGTAGCGCTGTTACGCCGGGCAATTCGTGACGATATGACCGGTGTATTCTCGCGCAACAGCGGCGAGCAGATCCTGCAGGTACAGTGGCATACCAGCCAGCGCAACAACAGCGCCCTGTCGGTGGCCTTTATCGATCTGGATCACTTCAAGCAGATCAACGACACCTTCGGCCATAACATGGGAGATGAGGCATTACGCCAGGCCAGCCAGCATATTCAGAACTGCATGCGCAGCTCCGATAGCGTGGTGCGCTGGGGTGGAGAAGAGTTCCTTCTGGTCATGCCCGATACCGACATGACCCGTGCCCG
>CAYYUQ010000013.1:0-53330 GCA_964474945.1 uncultured Halopseudomonas sp.
CACCTTCTTTCAGGTGGACGGGTTTGCCGGCTTCGCCGGGCAAACAAAAAAGCCCCGTCAGTTCACTGGCGGGGCTTTTTCATTCAAGGCGTCCTAGCCTTTCATTTCCGCATCAGTCAGGCCCAGAGCGGCGGCAATGCCGGCACCGTAGGCTGGATCGGCCAGTGAACAGTGGCGTGCATGACGGATCATGATGTGGCGATCGACGTCGGCCATGTTGCGGGCAGTGTTGGCGAACAGACGCTGTTGCTCCTCGGGCGACATCAAGCGGAACAGGTCGCCGGGCTGGGTGAAGTAGTCGCTGTCATCGGCGCGGAAATCGTAGCGGTCGGCCGCGCCGTCCAGCGCCAGAGGCGGCTCGCTGAGGTCCGGTTGTTCCTGCCACTCACCATAGGTATTCGGCTCGTAGTGAAGACGGCTTCCCTGGTTGCCGTCGACGCGCATCTGGCCGTCACGGTGGTAGCTGTGCACCGGGCAGACCGGGGCGTTGACCGGGATCTGATGGTGGTTCACGCCCAGACGGTAGCGCTGGGCGTCGCCATAGGAGAACAGACGGCCCTGCAGCATGCGGTCCGGCGAGAAGCTGATGCCGGGCACCACGTTGGCCGGGGTGAAGGCAGCCTGTTCGACGTCCTGGAAGTAGTTGTCCGGGTTGCGATTCAGCTCGAAATAACCGACTTCGATCAGCGGGTAGTCCTTCTTCGACCAGACCTTGGTCAGGTCAAAAGGATGGAAGCGGTAGCTCGCAGCCTCGGCTTCCGGCATGACCTGGATGAACATGGTCCAGCGCGGGAAGTCCTTGCGCTCGATGGCTTCGTACAGGTCGCGCTGGGAGCTTTCGCGGTCGCCGGCAACGATGGCGGCGGCTTCTTCATCGGTCAGGTTCTTGATGCCTTGCTGGGTCTGGAAGTGGAATTTGACCCAGTAACGCTTGTTGTCGGCGCTGATCAGGCTGTAGGTGTGCGAGCCGAAGCCGTGCATGTGGCGAAAGCCGTCGGGGATGCCGCGGTCGCCCATGACATAGGTGACCTGGTGCAGGGCCTCGGGCAGACCGGTCCAGAAGTCCCAGTTGTTATTGGCGCTGCGCATGTTGGTGCGCGGGTCGCGTTTTACGGCGTGGTTCAGGTCGGGGAATTTCAGCGGATCACGGAAGAAGAAGACCGGCGTGTTGTTACCGACCATATCCCAGTTGCCCTGTTCGGTGTAGAACTTCAGGGCGAAACCCCGAATGTCGCGCTCGGCGTCAGCTGCGCCGCGTTCACCGGCAACGGTGGAGAAGCGGGCAAACAAGGGTGTTTTCTTGCCGACCTGCGAGAACAGCGCTGCACGGCTGTATTGGCTGATATCATGGGTAACGACGAACTCGCCGAAGGCACCGGAACCCTTGGCGTGCATGCGCCGCTCGGGAATGACTTCGCGGTCGAAGTGGGCGAGCTTTTCCAGAAACCATACGTCCTGGAGCAGCATCGGCCCGCGCTTGCCTGCGGTGGCAGCGTTCTGGTTGTCAGGAACTGGCGCACCGGCCACCGTTGTCAATTTGGGCTTGTCTGTCATCTTGCTCTCCTTGAGATGCCTGCCTGTATCAAGTGCTTGGCAGGGGGGATATAAACGCAGCGGTGAGTATGGCACAAGAAGCAGGTGTCGCATCAAAAGGCTATGATTATCAAACCCGGAATCAGCCGGTAATGCATAGATAGGAGTCAACAATGGATTTTGGTCTTTCAGGCAAGCGTGCTCTGGTAGGCGGAGCCAGTCAGGGGCTGGGTGCGGCCTGTGCCTGGCAGCTGGCAGCGCTGGGCGCGGAAGTCATTGTGCTGGCACGCAATGAGCAGAAGCTCCTGGGGGTGGTGAGTCAACTGCCGGCTACTGAGGGTCAGAAACACAGCTATTGCTGTGCCGACTCGGCTGACCTGCCGCACCTCACTGCGCAGGTGCAGGCGCAGCTGGACAAAGGTGGCGCGATCAGTATCTGGGTCAATAATACCGGCGGGCCCGCCCCGGGGCCGGCGCATCTGGCAACGCCCCAGGAATTCACCCATGCCTTCAGTCAACATCTGCCGGGCAGTCAGGCGGTGCTGCAATTGCTGCTGCCGGGTATGCGTGAGCTGGGCTATGGCCGGATCATCAACGTGCTGTCCACCTCGGTGAAAACGCCGCTGGCCAATCTCGGGGTGTCGAACAGCATACGGGCGGCCATGGCCAACTGGGCCAAGACACTGTCCCGGGAGCTGGCGGCTGATGGCATAACGGTAAATAACGTGCTGCCGGGGCTGACGCGTACGGCGCGGCTGGAAGGGTTGCTGAAATATCGCGCTGATGTGGAAAACACCAGTGTGGCAGAGGTCGAGCGGGGGATGCTGCGGGATCTGCCTGCGCGGCGCTTTGCCGAGCCGAAGGAGTTCGCCAACGCAGTGGAGTTTCTGGCATCGCCGGCGGCGTCCTATATCAATGGCATCAATCTACCGGTGGACGGAGGCGCTACCGCAAGCTTGTGATCTGACAGTGCGATGGCTGGCCTTGCGGCCAGCATCACTGTAACAGCGCTCAGGGCTGCCTAGCTGTGCAGCTTCTCGCAAGCCGTGAGCGTGTTTTCCAGCAGGCAGGCACGGGTCATGGGGCCAACGCCGCCGGGGACCGGGGTGATCCAGGAGGCGCGTTCGGCGGCCACGTCAAAGTCCACGTCGCCACGCAGGCGTCCGTCTTCCATGCGGTTGATGCCCACATCAATAACAATCGCGCCGGGCTTGATCCATTCGCCCTTGACCAGGCCGGGTTTGCCCACGGCGACAACGACCAGATCAGAACGACGCACATGCTCTTCCAGATCATGGGTAAAGCGGTGCGCTACCGTGGTGGTGCAGCCGGCCAGCAGCAGCTCCAGTGCCATCGGGCGCCCAACGATGTTTGATGCACCGACGATGGTGGCGTTCATGCCGTAGAGATTCACCCCTGTGCTTTTCAGCAGGCGGATGATCCCCAGCGGAGTGCACGGGCGCAGTAGTGGTACACGCTGGGCCAGGCGACCGATATTGTAGGGATGGAAGCCGTCTACATCCTTGTCCGGGCGGATGCGCTCGAGCAACTGGGATGAGTCCAGATGTGCAGGCAGCGGTAATTGCACGAGGATGCCATCTACAGTGGGATCATCATTGAGCTGATCAATCAGCCCCAGCAGATCCTGCTGGTTGGTATCGGCGGGCAGGTCGTGGGACAGGGAGATGAACCCTACTTCTTCACAGTCCTTGCGTTTATGGGCGACGTAGACTTCTGAGGCAGGATCATGGCCTACCAGAATGACGGCGAGGCCGGGAATGCGCAAACCTTGTTGCTTGCGTTGGTTTACCTTGTCGGCGATTTCATGCCGAAGATTGGCGGCAATTTTTTTGCCATCGATCAATTGGGCTTTCATGATGTTCCTGGGCAGTGCGTGGAATTCGGTGATTGTCGCATGTGACGGGGCCTGGGCAAAAGAGCGGCGGCACCTGGATTCTTAAGCTACTCAAATATTTGAGAAAAATGTGGTTTTGGCGTTGACGGCAGGTTGGGGGCTGGGTATTATTCGCCCCGCTTCACAAACACAACGAAGTCGGTTTGGAAGGCGATTCAGGCTCCAGCATTTCAAGCCTTCGGGATTGACAATGTGCATACGGCGCCCGTAGCTCAGTTGGATAGAGCACCCGCCTTCTAAGCGGGTGGTCGCAGGTTCGAATCCTGCCGGGCGCGCCACAGCGCACATGGTATGATTCTGCGAAGTTGTGTTAGTGTCGTTGCTGTAATGGTGGGCGTAGCTCAGTCGGTAGAGCACAGGATTGTGGCTCCTGGTGTCGTGGGTTCGATCCCCATCGTCCACCCCATTTCAGCGAAAACGCCAGGCCTAGCCTGGCGTTTTCGTATCTGAAACCGATTTGCGGATGTGGTGGAATTGGTAGACACACCAGATTTAGGTTCTGGCGCCGCAAGGTGTGGGAGTTCGAGTCTCCCCATCCGCACCATTCAGCTGTCTTTTTCCTTTGACTAGCCCGCCCCATGTGGTCACTCTCCGGCTATCTCGGCCTCTTTCTTTCCTCCTTTATAGCTGCGACTTTTCTTCCCCTGCAATCAGAACTGGTGCTGGTCAGTCTGCTGCTGACGGAGCGCTTTTCCGTGGCCGGGTTGTTTGCAGTGGCTACGCTGGGCAATGTGCTGGGCTCATTGGTGAACTGGGTACTGGGTCTGTATCTGTTGCGCTGGCAGCACAGCCGCTGGTTTCCTGTGTCTGCCGAGCAGCTGGCCAGGGCGCAGCAGGGCTATCGGAAATACGGTTTCTGGTCGTTGCTGTTGAGCTGGATGCCGGTCATTGGTGATCCCCTGACACTGGCTGCCGGTGTCATGCGCGAGCCGCTATGGCGTTTCCTGGTGATGGTCAGCCTGGCCAAGGCGGGGCGCTATCTGGTGTTGATTCTGCTTACGCTGAACTGGGCGGAGTCGGGTGGCTGGCGAATCTGACGCGAGAAGAGTCGGGTTGCGGCCAGGCCCTCGGGTGTAAAGTGGCGGGCGGGCGCCATCAACTCGATAAGGTGCTGAGTGCGTTGCTGCTCGGGCATGGCGTGCAATTTCTTTTGTAGTTTCACTTCCTGCTCCTTGTGGCTGGCGGCGACGAGCGGATCAAGGCCATTCCCTGATGGGCTGCGTCTTCCGGCAAGGCGGCTGGTCTGCTTACATTGCCATTCACCGGCAATCCAGTCGTGCAGAAGCTGCAATTCATAGGCGCTGAAAACGCCGAACATGGGGGCGCGGTTGCCCTGAATCAGGCGCCAGAAACGACTGCCGGACGGATCCTGGTGCCGGTGAACCCAGCCGTGGCGTTGCAGCGCGTCAAGCAGGGCCGGTATCCGCCCGTTGGTATCCAGCCACTCATTGATGGTGCGGCCATCGATTCGGCAGAAATCCGAATGCATATGTCGCGCTGCTCGCGCCTTGTCTTCGAGCACTCTATAGAGCTCTTTATCCAGATTGAAAGCATTGATCACATCGGTCGATGAGCTGCCCAGCGCATTCAGCTGAAAGCCCTGCCTGACCCTATGGTAGAACGTCTGCTGTTCATTCCCCGGCAAGTTGTCCAGCACGGCTCTGGCAGCGCGGTGAGCGTGCCCGCTGGAGGCATTATCAATGGTGATATGCAGGCGAAAATAATGTGGGTCAATGCCCAGTTCCGCCAACTCGTAGGTGGTGATCATTAAATGCAGCGGCAGTTGCTCATATCCCAGATTGTAACCGATGACTTCCGGTAGAAATTCACTGGCAAGATGACCCAGGGCAAGTTGCAGCGTCCCTTGAATAAAACGGTCCGTCGGCAAGGACTCCAGGTGCTGGATGTCCTGGTTGGCGAGTAATTGCTTATACATCAGCACATGATTCTGATCAGGCTCGCCGTCACCGAGTTCTTCGAGATAGGTGCGCACCAGGTCATGGCGGCGCGGATCATGCCAATCTCCGAGTACCCCGTACAGCCAGGCACCGTCTACCAGTTTGGTAGCAGCTACATTGCGCAGGAAATACAGCGCGTGGGCGCGATTGCTGAAGTAGCGGCGTGGCTGACCCTGTTTGCGGCTCAGCAGGTAGTCGCGGTAGGCGCTCGCTGTGCGGGCATTGTTGCGCAGGATATGCGCTTCGAGGTGCGCCGGGTTGTTCGGTAGCTCCGCGAGATGGGCGGCGGTCTGTTGCAGATGGTTGCGCAGCAACTGCCGGGCCTCAGCCAGATGCTGCTGCGGTGCGTGTTGCAGATCATGGTACAGCGCTCGAATGTCGGCATGTTCACGCGACTGCCGGCTCAGTGTTTGCATGGTCATATCCTGTCCAGGGGCTATCCATTTCGAGGGATTAATGCGTGAAAAATTCAGGGAAAAAGCGAAGGTGAAGGGTGCAGAGGAGGGGTGGCAAGGCAGTGGAGTCGGTGCTGTAAAAGAAAGTCGGTATGGAAGAGGTGTCGGAATGATGACTTCCTGCGCTTGAGCGACTAGAATGTCCGCCTTTCTTTATTCACTCATTTTTAGTCTGTTCAACGAGGGCTCTACATGCAAGTTTCGGTTGAAACCATCTCCGGTCTTGAGCGCCGCATGACTGTCGGCATCCCAGCCGAGCGCATCGAAAACGAAGTCAACAAGCGCCTGCAGCAGACTGCTCGTCGTGCGCGCGTTGATGGTTTCCGTCCGGGCAAGGTGCCGATGAGCGTCATTCGCAAGCGCTTTGGTGCATCCGCACGTCAGGAAGTCATCGGTGACGTCATCCAGTCCTCCTTTTATGAAGCTATCGTTCAGGAAAAACTGAACCCCGCTGGTGCGCCCAGTGTTGAGCCCAAGGAGCTGGACGAAGGCAAGGACTTTGAATACATCGCGACTTTCGAAGTGTATCCGGAAGTGACTCTGGGCGACTTCGCTGACATCGCCGTTGAGCGTGTTGAGTCCGAAGTAACCGACGCTGACCTGGAAAATATGCTGGAAATCCTGCGTAAGCAGCACACCAGCTACGAAGCCGTAGATCGTGCCGCTGAAAACGATGACCAGCTGATCATCGACTTTACCGGTCGTATCGACGGTGAAGCATTCCAGGGCGGCACTGCCAGCAACACCAAGCTGGTATTGGGTTCTGGCCGCATGATCCCCGGTTTTGAAGACGGTCTGGTAGGCGCCAAGGCGGGTGAAACCCGTACCGTCAGCGTTACCTTCCCTGAGGACTATCAGAACCTGGATCTGGCTGGTAAAGCCGCCGAGTTCGAAATCATCGTTCATGAAGTCGCCGCTGCCCAGTTGCCTGAACTGAACGAAGAGTTTTTCGCGCGCTTCGGTGTGGAAGAAACCGGTCTGGAAGGCTTCCGCGCCGAAGTTCGCAAGAACATGGAGCGTGAGCTGCGTCAGGCCATCAAAGGCAAGACCAAGACCCAGGTGATGGACGGTCTGCTGAAAACCAACAGCATCGACGTGCCCAAGGCACTGATCAGCAGCGAAGTTGATCGTCTGCGTCAGCAGGCTGTACAGCAGTTCGGCGGTGCCAACATTGATCCGAGCCAGCTGCCGGCAGAACTGTTCGAAGAACAGGCCAGGCGTCGCGTCAGCCTGGGCCTGATCGTTGCTGAAATCGTCAAGCAGAACGACATCAAGCCGGATAACGACCGCGTTCGCGCCATGGTTGAGGAACTGGCTTCTGCTTACCAGGAACCCGAGCAAGTGGTGAACTGGTACATGCAGAACGAGCAGCAGCTGAGTGAGATTCAGTCGGTTGTGCTGGAAGAGCAAGTCGTGGATACTGTCCTGCAGAAGGCCAAGGTAACTGATAAGCAGGTTACTTATGAAGAGGCCGTGAAGCCGGCCCAGCCCGAGCTGGATGATGCGGCAGAAGGCAGCGAGGACGAATAATCGTCGCTGAAGTGATGCAGTGCATTGAGCCAGCCCTAGGGCTGGCTCATGTGTTTATGGCAGCCCCGATTATACTGTCCGGGGTTAACGCGACAGGCAAAGTGGAGTGACACCAGAGCATGATTCATAACAGCTACACCGGGCTACCTCCGGAAATCCAGGCCGCCGGCGGTCTTGTGCCCATGGTTGTCGAGCAATCGGCGCGGGGCGAGCGTTCCTATGACATCTACTCGCGTCTGCTCAAGGAGCGGGTGATCTTTCTGGTCGGGCAGGTAGAGGACTACATGGCCAATCTGGTCGTTGCCCAGCTGCTGTTCCTCGAATCGGAAAACCCCGACAAGGATATCCACCTGTATATCAACTCGCCGGGTGGTTCGGTCACAGCTGGCATGGCGATTTACGACACCATGCAGTTCATCAAGCCGAACGTCAGCACCCTGTGCATTGGTCAGGCCTGCAGCATGGGCGCGTTCCTGCTGGCCGGTGGTGCCAAGGGCAAGCGTTTTGCGCTGCCGCACTCCCGAGTGATGATTCACCAGCCGCTCGGTGGATTCCAGGGGCAGGCGTCGGACATCGAGATTCATGCCCGCGAGATTCTGTATATTCGTGAGCGCCTGAATAAGATACTGGCGCACCACACCGGTCAGCCGCTGGATGTGATTGGCCGGGATACCGATCGGGATCGCTTCATGAGTGCCGCTGAAGCGGTGGAATACGGCCTTATTGACCAGATGCTGGAAAGCCGTCCGACCGCCGAGTAATCGGTTGTCTTCACCAGCCCAGGCGTGCCGGGGCTGACAATGATTTTGTTTGCCTGACCATTTGTACGGGTGAGGTTGGCAGGTTGCACTTGCAAAGAGAGTGGGTTGCCCCCATCTTTAGTCGCAAGAGCGTTCCGTAAGCAGGGGTTTTAGATGACAGATATGACTGGCAAGGGTGATGACAACGGCAAACTGCTGTATTGCTCCTTCTGCGGCAAGAGCCAGCATGAAGTGCGCAAACTGATTGCCGGCCCTTCCGTATTCATTTGTGACGAGTGTGTCGATCTGTGTAACGACATCATTCGTGAGGAAGTGCAGGAAAGCAGCAGCGACAGTGCCGAGCATAAACTGCCGTCGCCGATGGAAATCTGCGCCATCCTTGACCAATACGTGATTGGCCAGCAACAGGCCAAGAAGGTGCTGTCAGTAGCGGTGTACAACCACTACAAGCGTCTCAATCAGCGTGACGGTAAGGATGAGGTCGAACTCGGCAAGAGTAATATTCTGGTCATCGGCCCGACCGGTTCAGGCAAGACGCTGCTGGCAGAAACACTGGCGCGGTTGCTCAATGTACCTTTCACTATCGCTGATGCGACTACGCTGACCGAAGCCGGTTACGTGGGTGAGGACGTCGAGAACATCATCCAGAAACTGCTTCAGAAGTGCGATTACGATGTGGAGAAGGCCCAGATGGGTATCGTCTACATCGACGAAATCGACAAGATCTCGCGCAAGTCGGATAATCCGTCGATTACTCGCGACGTTTCCGGCGAGGGCGTACAGCAGGCGCTGCTCAAATTGATCGAAGGTACTGTGGCCTCGGTTCCGCCGCAGGGTGGTCGCAAACATCCGCAGCAGGAATTCCTGCAGGTCGATACGCGCAATATTCTGTTCATCTGTGGTGGCGCGTTCGCTGGTCTGGAAAAGGTCATTCGTGATCGCTCCGAGAAAAGCGGTATCGGCTTCAACGCCAGTGTGCGCAGCAAGGATGACGGCAAGAAGGTCGGTGATACCCTGTTGTCAGTCGAACCTGAGGATCTGGTGCGCTTTGGCCTGATCCCCGAGTTCGTCGGTCGTCTGCCGGTTATCGCCACGCTGACCGAGTTGGATGAAGATGCTCTGATCCAGATCCTTACCGAGCCGAAGAATTCGCTGACCAGGCAGTACGGTCGCCTGTTCGAAATGGAAGGGGTGGAACTGGAGTTCCGTACCGATGCACTCAAGTCCATCGCCCAACGTGCGCTGGAGCGTAAAACGGGTGCCCGTGGTCTGCGTTCGATTCTGGAAAGCGTACTGCTGGATACCATGTACGAAATTCCATCCATCGAGCACGTGAGCAAGGTAGTGATCGACGAGAACGTCATCAGTGGCGACGCCAAGCCGCTGTTGATTTACGAAAGCGCTGAACAGCCGCCCAAGGCCATGCCTGAAGAGTAAGCAACGTTCGCGTTGACTGCGCCGCCGCTTCAGGCGGCGCAGTTGTTTCAGCAGGCGTACATGGAAATGCATGAGCCCGTCTGCCGATGCCGCGACGGCGCTACGGGTGGTGCAAATGACGCATGCGGTAAACATTCATGCATGCTGACATCTTGTAATTTGCCCCTGGCGCCCTCATCTTGATTCCATGAGTCATTTCAATTCAGGGTGTGGCCCACGGCCTCACCCCATAGCGAGCGAGCCTAAACCATGACGAGCCCCAGCGTTTTTCCGCTATTGCCCCTGCGTGATGTGGTGGTCTATCCCCACATGGTCATCCCCTTGTTTGTAGGCCGTAGCAAATCCATCGAAGCTCTGGAAGCCGCGATGGCGACCGAGAAGCAGGTACTGCTGCTTACCCAGCGCAACCCGGCAGATGACGATCCCGGTGCCAGGGAGCTGTACTCCATGGGTACCGTGGCGACCATTCTGCAGTTGCTCAAGCTGCCCGATGGCACCGTCAAGGTGTTGGTTGAAGGGGAGCGGCGTGCCCGGGTGGAGCAGGCAGAGGAGTTGGATGGTTACCAGCAGGCCAGTGTCCAGCTGGTTGACGAATCCGTGCAGGATGCCCGTGAAGGCGAAGTGTTGGTGCGCACGCTGATGAGCCAGTTCGAGCAGTTCGTCAATCTGGGCAAGAAGATTCCGCCGGAGGCCGTCAGTTCGCTGTCGGGCATCGAAGATCCCCGTCGGCTGGTGGATGCCATGGCCGCGCAACTGAACCTCAAGGTAGAGCAGAAACAGCAGATCCTTGAAATCGCCTCGGTGCGTGAGCGCGTAGAGCATGTGCTGGGTGTACTGGATACCGAGATTGATCTGTTGCAGGTTGAAAAGCGTATCCGTGGCCGGGTCAAGAAGCAGATGGAGCGCAGTCAGCGCGAGTACTACCTGAATGAGCAGATGAAGGCCATTCAGAAGGAGATGGGCAGCTCTGAAGAAGGCAACGGTGAACTGGACGAGCTTCAGCGCAAGATTGAAGCCGCCGGGATGAGCAAGGAGGCGCTGGACAAGGCGAATGCCGAGCTCAACAAGCTGAAGATGATGTCACCCATGTCTGCCGAAGCGACGGTCGTACGTTCCTATATTGAATGGCTGACGAATGTGCCTTGGAAAAAGACCACTCGCGTGCGCCATGACCTGGAACATGCACAGAAAGTGCTGGACGCCGATCACTACGGTCTGGAAGAGGTCAAGGAGCGGATTGTCGAGTACCTGGCAGTGCAGAAGCGGGTGCGCAAGCTCAAGGGGCCGGTGCTCTGTCTGGTTGGACCGCCTGGTGTAGGCAAGACATCTCTCGGCGAGTCGCTGGCCCGTGCTACCAACCGCGAGTTCGTGCGTATGGCGCTGGGTGGTGTGCGCGATGAAGCCGAGATCCGTGGTCACCGCCGCACCTACATCGGTTCCATGCCGGGTAAATTGATTCAGAAGATGAGCAAGGCTGGGGTAAAGAACCCGCTGTTCCTGCTCGATGAAATCGACAAGATGGGCCAGGACATGCGCGGTGATCCATCTTCCGCGCTGCTGGAGGTATTGGATCCAGAGCAGAATCACGCTTTCAGTGATCACTATCTGGAGGTGGACTACGACTTGTCCGACGTGATGTTCGTCTGTACCTCCAACTCGATGAACATCCCGGCACCCTTGCTCGACCGTATGGAAGTGATCCGCATCCCCGGATACACCGAAGCCGAGAAGATCAATATCGCCCAGCGTTATCTGGTGCCCAAGCAGCTGAAGAACAATGGTCTGAAAAAAGACGAACTGAGCTTCAGCAGCGAATCATTGCGCGACCTGATCCGCTATTACACGCGTGAAGCCGGTGTGCGCGGGCTGGAGCGGCAGATCGCCAAGGTTTGCCGCAAGGTGGTGCGTGAGCACGCGGGCAAGACCAGATACCCGGATGTGGTGGTCGACAGCGCGCTGCTGGAGCAGCATCTGGGCGTGCACAAGTTCAAATACGGCCTGGCCGAGGAAAGTGATCAGATCGGGCAGGTTACCGGGCTGGCCTGGACCCAGGTCGGTGGCGAGCTGCTCAGCCTGGAGGCGGCGATCATGCCGGGCAAGGGCCGGCAGATCAAGACCGGCTCGTTGGGTGACGTGATGCAGGAGTCCATCAGCGCAGCGATGACCGTGGTACGCAGTCGTGCAGCGAGCCTGGGGCTGGCTGACGACTTTCACGAGGTGCACGACGTACACATCCACGTGCCTGAGGGTGCGACGCCCAAGGACGGCCCCAGCGCCGGCATAGGCATGTGTACCGCGCTGGTCTCGGCCTTTACCAAGATCCCGGTGCGGGCGGAAGTGGCAATGACCGGTGAAATCACCCTTCGTGGTCAGGTGCTGGCCATCGGTGGATTGAAAGAGAAACTGTTGGCCGCGCACCGTGGCGGTATCCGTACTGTGGTGATTCCCCACGATAATCTGAAGGATTTGAAGGAAATACCCGACAATATCAAACAGGATCTTGAGATCATTCCGGCAAAATGGATTGACGAGGTGCTACAAGTTGCGCTGCAATACATGCCGAAGCCCCTGGATGAGGATGGGGATAAGATCGTTGCCAAGGAAGAGCATCACAAAACTGACGCAAAAGGGCGCATCAGTACTCATTAATGGTAAGCTGACCGGCATTGGGTTCGAGGATGCACATCCCGACCCAGCGCCATGCTACCGTTACCACAAGCATTCCTTGACATGGTTTTTAACCGCTTGATATAAAGCGTGCTTCGACCCAAGCAGGTATGCTGACTGGCTACAGCGTTGCTAGAACCACAAGCTTACATAACGACTAATCAACTCATTGAAATGTATAAGGGGACTTAGAGTGAACAAGTCTGAACTGATCGATGCCATCGCTGCATCTGCCGATCTTCCTAAAGCTGCTGCCGGTCGTGCTCTGGACGCCGTCATTGAGTCCATCACTGGCGCTCTGAAAGCAGGTGATTCTGTTGTTCTGGTAGGTTTTGGTACTTTTGCTGTCAAGGAACGCGCTGCTCGCACCGGCCGCAATCCTCAGACTGGCGCGCCTATTGAAATCAGCGCCGCTAAAATCCCGGGCTTCAAAGCTGGTAAAGCACTGAAGGACGCTGTCAACTGACAGCGTCACGAAACTGACAGGACATGCCGGCGCGGGCACCATGGTGCGGGCATGCAATTGGACTCCTGGTCAGCGGCATAGACACAGAGGTCTGTCAGTTCCCGAAAGGCGCATCTTAAGGTGCGCCTTTTTTATTGGACAGAATAATAACGGCGGGTGAACACTTTACCCGCCGCGTTATCTGGGTAATCCAGATGACCGACCAGAAGATTGGGGGCACGATGCTTCAGAATATGAGGGACAAGTCGCAAAGCTGGATCGCGAAAGTGATCGTTGGCGTCATTGTTCTGGTTTTTGCATTGACGGGCTGGGAATCGATCAGCCGCTTCACCAGCACTGATCAGAAAGCGGCGGAAGTGAACGGAAACGTGATCAGCACCGCTGAACTGGAACAGGCTGTGTCTCTGCAGCGTCGTCAATTGACCCAACAGCTGCAACAGATGGGCGAGCGTTTTGATCCCGACATGATTGACGAGCAGGTGCTGCGCGACTCCGTGCTGCAAGGCCTGGTCGAACGTGCTGTGCTGCTCGAGGGCGCGAAAGACGCCAATCTGCGTGTCTCTGAGCAGATGATTGATCAGATGCTGCTCAATACGCCGGATTTTCAGGTCAATGGCCAGTTTGATGCCAACCGCTTTGATGTAGTGATTCGGAATATGGGCATGAGCTCGCGCCTGGCCTTCCGTGAGCTGGTGCGTCAGGAACTGACCATGGCTCAGCTGCGCAATGCCTATCAGGCAACCGCGTTCGCAACGCCGCAGGAGCGTCAACGGCTGGCTAGGTTGGAAAAGCAGACTCGGGATTTCAATGTTATCGAACTGGATACCGACAGCCGCAGCGTAGACGTCAGCGACGAGCTTATCGAACAGCACTACAACGATAACCTGGCCAACTACATGAGCCCGGAACAGGTGGTGCTGGAAACCCTGACCCTATCGCGCCGGGACTTCTTTGGCGAGGTGGAGGTGGATGAAGCCGCGCTCGAAGCCTTGTACTACCGTGAGGTGGGCAACTTGGGCGAACAGCGTCGCGCCAGCCATATCCTCTTCGAGCTGGAAGGTGATGAGGCGGCGGTGCTGGAGCAGGCTGAAGCGGTCAAGGCACGCATCGATGCCGGCGAGGACTTTGCTGCGCTGGTCAAGGAGTTCTCCCGGGATAGTGGCACCGTGAATAACGGTGGTGATCTGGGTTACGTCGAGCGTGACAGTTTTGATCCGGATTTCGAGAATGCTCTGTTCGCCCTTCAGGAAAACGAAGTATCTACACCGGTGCGCAGCAGCTTTGGTTATCATCTGATCAAGCTCACCTCGTTGCAGACTGCGGATGTACCCAGTCTCGAATCCATGCGTCCGACTCTGGAGCAGGAGCTGAAGAACGAGCAGGTTGCCCGCCGCTTTGTGGAGGCATCCCAGGAATTGGCCAATCTGGCTTACGAGTCTGAAGATCTGGCTGAGCCGGCCCGGGTATTGAATGTCGAGATTGAAACCCATGGCCCGGTTGAGCGTAACGGCGGCGAAGGTCTCACCGCGAACCCACGGATCATGACTGCGGCTTTCAGCGAAGAAGTGTTGCTGGATCGTCGCAACAGTCAGTTGATTGAGCTGGACGCCGATACCGTCGCTGTGATTCGGGTCAAGGAACACATGACTCCAAAGCAGCGTCCACTGGATGAAGTGAAAGCCGAGATCGCTGATCGTCTGCAGTTCGAGAAAGCGGTAGAGCAGGCAGATCAGCGTGCGCAGGAACTGGTAAGCAATCTGCGAGCCGGAGAGCAGGAAGCATCTGCACTGGCCGAACAGCTGGGACAGGAATGGCAGCAGCACGAAGCGGTCGCTCGGACTGACCGTGACGTGCACCAGGCGCTGCTGCGGGATGTGTTCTCCATGCCGCGTCCCGAGGGTGCTCCGGTGTATGGTCATTTTCGTCAGCCTGACGGCAGCCAATGGATCGTCGAGTTGCGCGGCGTATCCACGCCAGAAGAGGCTGTCAGTCAAGCTGATGAGCCCATGTACGGCTACTATATCGCCGGACAGACTGGTGAGCAGGACTTCGCAGCGGTGCGTGAAATTCTTGAGGATGAAGCGGACGTCAAACGTTTCTGACCCGTCAGGGCCATGGCGTAACCAGGCTTCATCTGGCTGCCTCCGAACCGCATATCTGTAATGGGTATGCGGTTTTTTATTTCTGACACCACAGGAACGGCATCATCGGCCTCCATCAGGCGACTGCGTGCGCAGCCTGAGGCTTTACCTGCACTGATTATCAGGGTGGGGAAAGGGAAGGCAGCCGCCGGACGGCGGCTGCCTGTACAGCTTATTCCTGGTCGATACTGCTCATGGCGGTCGTGTTGAAGCCACCGTCAACATACAGGATCTCACCGGAGATACCTGAGGCCAGGTCGGAACTGAGGAAGGCGCCGGCATTACCGACTTCTTCGATGGTTACGTTGCGGCGCAGCGGGGTGCGGGCTTCGTTGTACGCCAGCATCTTACGGAAGCTCTTGATGCCGGAAGCGGCCAGAGTGCGGATCGGGCCGGCAGAAATGGCATTAACGCGGATGCCATCTTCGCCCAGACTGCTGGCCAGATAACGAACGCTGGCTTCCAGGCTGGCCTTGGCCATGCCCATGACGTTGTAGTTAGGCATGGTGCGCACAGCGCCCAGATAGGTCAGGGTCAGCAGGCTGCCGTTGCGCTTCTTGAGCATTTCGCGACCGGCCTTGGCCAGCGCGATAAAGCTGTATGCGCTGATGTCGTGAGCGATCTTGAAGCCTTCACGGGTGGTGACCTCGGTGAAGTCACCATCCAGTTGGTCGCCGGGGGCGAAGCCGACGGAATGGACGATGCAGTCGATACCCTCGGGCCATCTCTTGTTCAGCTCGACAAATAGCTGTTCAATCTGCGCATCATCGGCTACGTCACAGGGAAAGCACATATCGGCACTGGAACCCCAGTCGGCAGCAAAGCCTTCGACGCGGCCCTTGAGCTTGTCGTTCTGGTAGGTGAAGGCCAGTTCAGCACCTTCGCGATGCATGGCTGCTGCAATGCCGGATGCAATGGACAGTTTACTGGCGACACCAACAATAAGTACGCGCTTTCCGCTTAGAAATCCCATGTTCATTTCCTGTTTAACTGGGCCTCACACTGAGGCCGACTGTTCGGATACCGGCTTGGCGAACGCTGCCTCAAGCAACTGACGGGTATAGTCGTGTTGCGGTGAAGCAAATATCTGCTGTGCCGGCCCCTGTTCTACAATTTCACCCTGGCGAATGACCATCAGTTGATGACTGAGGGCCCTGACCACCGCCAGGTCGTGGCTAATAAACAGATAACTCAGATTGTGCTTACGCTGCAGCTCTCGGAGCAGCTCAACCACCTGGCTCTGTACTGTTCTGTCCAGCGCCGAGGTGGGCTCGTCCAGCAGGATCAGGGATGGCTTGAGCACCAATGCTCTGGCTATCGCTACCCGCTGGCGTTGTCCACCGGAAAACTCGTGTGGATAACGGTGTCGGCTGTCGGGATCCAGACCGACTTCCTGCAATGCCTGAATCACCATCTGTTCACGCTCGGCGACCGTGCCAATCCGGTGGATCTCCAGCCCTTCACTGATAATCTGCGCAATTGACATGCGCGGGCTCAAGCTGCCAAAGGGATCTTGAAACACCACCTGAAACTGCCGCCGCACCGGCCGCACCGCCTGCTGGCTCAGGCCATCCAGACGTTGACCATTGCATTCTATCAGGCCTTCACTCTCGACCAGACGCAGCAGTGCCAGACCCAACGTGGTCTTGCCCGAGCCGCTCTCGCCAACAATGCCCAGCGTCTGTCCTGATTGCAGGCTGAAACTGGCATCGGTCACCGCTTTTACATGATCCACCGTGCGCCTGAATATGCCCTTGCGAATCGGGAACCACACCCGCAGCTGTTCCGCACGCATGATAACCGGCGCATCAGCCTGCACCGCTACCGGCGTGCCGGACGGGTCGGCAGCGATCAGTTGCCGGGTATATTCATGCTGCGGATGGCTGAACAGTGCCGCGCAATCATTCTGTTCGACGACCTGACCCTGATACATGACACATACCTGGTGAGCAATTTTCCTCACCAGGTTCAAATCGTGACTGATCAGTAACAGCGCCATGCCCAGCTTCTGCTGTAATGACTGCAATAGCTCGAGAATCTTCTGCTGCACCGTAACGTCCAGCGCTGTGGTGGGTTCGTCGGCAATCAACAACTCCGGCTCGTTGGCCAACGCCATGGCAATCATGACCCGTTGTCGCTGTCCACCGGATAGCTCGTGGGGGAAAGCGCTCAAGCGTTTGGCAGGGTCGGGGATGCCGACCAGATCCAGCAACTCCAGCGTGCGGGCGCGGGCGGCCTTCTTGTCCAGGCCCTTATGCAGGAAAAGCACTTCGCTGATCTGCCGCTCCACCGAATGCAGCGGATTAAGCGAGCTCATCGGCTCCTGAAAGATCATCGAGATGCGGTTGCCGCGTACCTTGCGCAACTGCTTCTCGGACATGTTCAACAGATCCTGACCCTGGTAAAGGATCTGGCCGCCAGGATGTCGCGCATGGGAGTAAGGCAGCAGGCGCAGGATCGAATGCGCGGTCACCGACTTGCCGGAGCCGCTCTCACCAACCAGCGCCAGGGTCTGGCCCGGTTGAATATCGAAGCTGACACCGCGCACCGCCTGGACTTCTTCCTTCTCGCTGCGGAAGGCGACGCTGAGGTTGTCGATCCGTATCAATGGCTCGGTCATGTCATTTCCTCGGGTCGAAGGCATCGCGCAGGGCTTCGCCGATAAATACCAGCAGGGACAGCATCACCGACAGCACGACGAAGGCGGTGATACCCAGCCAGGGTGCCTGCAGGTTGGCCTTGCCCTGGGCGATCAGCTCCCCCAGGGACGGCGAGCCTGGTGGCAGACCGAAGCCCAGGAAGTCCAGCGAGGTCAGCGTGATCACGCCGCCGGTAAGAATGAACGGGAAGAAGGTCAGGGTGGCGACCATGGCATTGGGCAGAATATGCCGGAACATGATGATGCCATTGCCTGCTCCCAGTGCTCGGGCGGCGCGCACGTATTCCAGATTGCGTCCGCGCAGAAACTCGGCACGTACCACGTCCACTAATGCCATCCAGGAAAAAAGCAGCATGATACCCAGCAACCACCAGAAGTTAGGCTGCACAAAACTGGCGAGTATGATCAGCAGATAGAGTACCGGCAGACCCGACCAGACATCGATAAAACGCTGGCCTATCAGGTCAATACGCCCGCCGTAGAAGCCCTGAATGGCACCGGCGATGACACCGATGATGGAGCTGAGAATAGTAAGAGTAAGTGCAAACAGCACCGAGATGCGAAAGCCATAGATGACCCTGGCCATCACGTCCCGGGCCTGATCATCGGTGCCCAACCAGTTATCCGCCGAGGGCGGCGCAGGGGCGGGAACCTGTAGATCGTAATTGATGGTCTCGTAGCTGTAGGGGATCAGCGGCCAGAGCATCCAGCCATCGGCTTGCTCAATCAGTTCGCGGACATAGGGGCTACGGTAATCCGCTTCGATGGGAAACTCACCGCCAAACTCGGTTTCGGCGTAGCGATTGAATACCGGGGTATACAGTTCGTCCTGATAGCTGACCAGCAGCGGCTTGTCGTTGGCGATGAATTCGGCACCCAGGCTGAGCACAAACAGCACCATGAAAATATGCAACGACCACCAGCCCCGGCGGTTTGCGCGAAAACGAGCAAAGCGTCGCTGGTTCAGTGGCGAGAGCGTAAAGCGTGACATGCTCAACCCTCCCGACTTTCAAAGTCGATACGCGGATCGACCAGGGTATAGGCAATATCGCCAATCAGCTTTACCACCAATCCCAGCAGAGTGAAGATATACAAGGTGCCGAACATCAATGGATAGTCGCGGTTGATTGCTGCTTCAAAACCCAGCAGACCAAGCCCGTCCAGCGAAAAGATGACTTCGATCAGCAAGGCGCCGGTGAAGAACACGCTGATCAGTGCCGCCGGGAAACCGGCAATGATCAACAGCATGGCGTTGCGGAAAACGTGGCCGTAGAGCACGCGATTTTCTGATAGGCCCTTGGCCCTGGCAGTGACCACATATTGTTTGCCGATCTCATCGAGGAAGCAGTTCTTGGTCAACATGGTCAGGGTGGCAAAACTGCCGATGACCATGGCCGTGATGGGCAGTACCAGATGCCATAGGTAGTCGCCGATCTTGCCCCATGTGGTGAGTTCTTCCCAGTTGTTGGAGGTCAGTCCGCGCAGAGGGAACCAGTCAAGGTAACTGCCACCGGCGAACACAACGATCAGCAGAATAGCCAGTAGAAAGCCGGGGATGGCGTAACCGACGATAATCAGCGAACTGGTCCAGACATCAAAGGCCGAGCCGTGGCGAATGGCCTTGCGGACACCCAGCGGGATGGAAATCAGATAGGTAATCAGTGTCGTCCAGAGCCCGAGCGAAATGGAGACCGGCATCTTCTCGATAATCAGGTCGATAACACTTGCATCGCGGAAAAAGCTGTCGCCAAAATCGAATGTCAGATAGCCCTTGATCATCAACCAGAAACGCTCATGGGCGGGTTTGTCGAAGCCGTACATGCGCTCAATTTCAGCGATGATGTCCGGATCGAGACCCTGCGCGCCACGGTAGTTACCGCCGCTGGCAACCTCACCCTGCATGCTCCCGGAGATGCGGCTGGTGGCGCCTTCAAAGCCTTCCAGGTTGGCAATCATCTGCTCAACCGGGCCACCTGGTGCCGCCTGGATAATCAGGAAGTTGATCAGCAGAATGCCGAACAGGGTGGGGATGATCAGCAGCAAACGCCGAATGATATAGGCCATCATGATCAGTCCTCCTGCTCAGGGTCGGGCAGGATGGTGACGGTAGGGTCGTCCACTTGGGGAGTGGCCCACCAGGTGTAGAGCCCCAGATCATATTTGGGGGACTCGGCTGGATGGCTGAACTTCTTCCAGTAGGCCACGCGATACATGCTGGTGTGGTAGTTGGGCACCAGATAGTGTCCGGCACGGAGCACACGATCCAATGCACGGGTATGGCTGATCAGTTCGGCGCGGGAGTCGGACTGGATCAGACCTTCTACCAGCTGATCCACGGCGGGATCCTGCAAGCCCATCAGGTTGCGGCTGCCCGGGTTGTCCGCACTGCTGGAGTGCCAATATTCTCGCTGCTCGTTACCCGGTGAGTTGGACTGGGCAAAGCTGGTCACTACCATGTCGAAGTCCCGCGAGCGCAGACGATTGACGTACTGGGATACGTCGATTCGGCGCAGCTGCATATCAATACCCAGCGAGGCGAGGTTGCGCTTGAAAGGTAACAGAACCCGCTCAAAGTCCGCCTGGATCAGCAAAAACTCGAAGCTCATGGCTTCGCCGTCGGCGTTGATCAGGCGATCATCCTCGATGCGCCAGCCGGCCTCCTGCAGCAGGGTATAGGCCTCGCGGCGCTGATCGCGAATCCCACCGCTGCCATCCGTTGTGGGTGGGATATACGCCGGGCCGAAGACCTCCGGCGGCAGCTGTTCGCGCAGGGGCTCCAGCAGTGCAAGTTCGTCTTCCCCGGGCAACCCTTCTGCACCCAATTCCGAGTTACCGAAATAGCTGTAACTGCGCTCGTAGGCATTATGGAACAGACGGCTGTTGGCCCATTCAAAGTCGAACAGCAGCGCAATGGCCTTGCGTACGCGCACATCCTGGAAATACGGCTTACGCAGATTGAAGACAAAACCCTGCATGCCGCGGGTGTTGAGATTGGGAATTTCTTCCTTGATGATGCGCCCGTCATGCAGTGCCGGGCTGTCGTAGCCGGTGCTCCAGTTCTTGGCGCTGTATTCTTCATTGAAGTCGAACTGGCCAGCCTTGAAGGCTTCCAGGGCCACGCCGAGGTCGCGGTAATAATCCACGGTGACGCGATCGAAGTTATAGAAACCCTTGCGTACCGGCAGATCGGCGGCCCAATAGTCGGTAACACGCTCGAAACTGATGGAGCGGCCGGCGCGTACCTGGCCAATACGGTAGGGGCCGCTACCCAGCGGCGGTTCCAGACCGTTGCGATTGAAATCGCGGTCTGCCCAGTAATGCTCGGGCAGTATCGGCAACTGGCCGAGCACCAACGGCAGTTCGCGGTTAAGACCGTGCTGGAAATGGAAGGTGACGCTGTGCTCATTATCAGCCACGACTTCGTTTACGTCGCCGTAATAGGCCCGGTAGAAGGGAGCGCCATGCTCCAGCAGGGTATTGAATGTGAACACTACATCGGCAGCGGTGACCGGGTGGCCGTCATGGAAGCGGGCTTCCGGGCGCAGGTGAAAGCGCACCCAGGTGTTGTCTTCCGCCTGCTCGATACGCCCGGCAATCAGGCCGTATTCGGTAAAGGGTTCGTCCAGTGCATGGGCCGTGAGGGTGTCGTAAATCAACCCTAACTGATCGGCGGCCGTGCCTCGGCTGATAAAACCATTGAATGAGTCAAAGCTGCCAAAGCCGGACAGGCGCAAGGTGCCGCCCTTGGGGGCTTCGGGATTGACGTAATCGAAGTGACTGAAATTCTCAGGGTACCTTGGTGGCTCGCCGTACAGGGTCAGGGCATGCTTGCCCGGTGCTGCGCTGGCAACCGAAGCGGCAAGCAATAGACATCCCAGACAGATTTTCAACAGATCGAGCATCGGGTGGCCTTTTTTATTCATCCGATTCTGGCGCCATCCACCAGGTGCGGATGGCCAGCGAATAGGGCGGTGTCGGTAATGATCGCAATGTACTTCGATGAGCTATGCGATGGTAGTTTATATACCAGTTTGGAATTGTATAGTGCTCCCACAGCAGTACGCGATCCAGTGCTCGTGCTGCGGCAATCTGACGGGTGCGAGTGCGCGCATTGAGCAGCTTGTCCACCAGCGAGTCGACCACCGGGTTGGCAATACCGGCATAGTTGCGGCTGCCCTTGACGTCCCGCTGGGATGAGTGGAAGTAGGTATATTGCTCGTGCCCGGGGGACAGGCCCTGCGGCAGGGTGGTGAGGATCATGTCGTAATCAAATTGATCCAGGCGGGCCTTGTACTGGGCGCGATCCACGGTACGGATGCGCAGGTCTATGCCCAGCCGTGCGAGGTTGGTGCGCCAGGGCAGCAGGATGCGTTCCAGGCTCGGATTGACCAGCAGTACTTCAAAACTCAGCGGACGACCAATGCTGTTCTGCAGGCGCCCGTTATGCAGTGTCCAGCCAGCCTGGTTGAACAGCGCTACAGCCTCCCGCAGCGTATCGCGGGGGATGCCACGTCCATCGGTGGTGGGTAAGCTGAACGGCTGCAGGAAGAGTTCCGGTGGAAGCTGATTGCGAAACGCCTCCAGATAGAGAAATTCCTGACCGGAGGGTAGTCCGGTAGCACTGAAGGGGCTGTTCGGGTAGTAACTCAGTGATCGTTGATAGGCATCATGGAACAGCACGCGGTTTGACCATTCAAAATCGAACAGCATGCCCAGCGCCTGACGTACCAATCGCTGGTCGAAGGGGCTGCGTCGGCTATTGAAAAACAGCCCCTGAGTAGACGCGGGGATCTGATGTTCGATGGTGCGTTGCAGCACAGCGCCTGAGGTCACCGCAGGAAAGTCATAGGCGTTGGCCCAGTTGCTTGCCTTGTGATCCAGATAGATATCGAACTCGCCGGCCTTGAACGCTTCGAAGGCAACGTTATTGTCCCGATAGAATTCCACCTCCATACGGTCAACGTTGTATTTGCCGCGGTTGATCGGAAGATCCTTGCCCCAGTAATTCGCCACCCGCTGGAACACCAGTCGCCGCCCTGGAGATACCTGAGTAATGCGATAGGGGCCGCTGTTCAGCGCGGGTTCAAAGGTGGTCTCGCCAAAGGCACGGTCGCGCCAATAATGCTCAGGCAGCACCGGCAGTTCGCTCAGGCGCAGTATCAACAGGGGATTGTCGGCCTGCTTGAAAATGAAACGAATGCGGTGGGTGCCGAGCAGGTCGATACGTTCGATTTCATCCAACATGGCGCGGTAATTCGGATGTCCCTGTTCACTCAGCAAGCGGTAACTGAAGGCGACATCGTGGGCGGTAATAGTGCGGCCATCATGAAATCGGGCTTCGGGGCGGAGATTGAATACCACCCAACTGCGGTCATCAGAAAACTCCAGGCTTTCAGCAATCAATCCGTAAGCCGAGTAGGGCTCGTCGCCGGACGGGTCGTAAACGCCGCTGCCGACCATCAGTGGCTCATTCAATTCACTGATGCCGTACTGATAGAAGTTACCGGTGATAATCGGGCTGGTGCCCTTGAGTGTATAGGGATTGAGCGTATCAAAGGTGCCGCTGCCCATGACCCGTAGCGTGCCACCCTGGGGGGCATCGGGGCGGACATAGTCCAGATGGGTAAAATTCTTCGGGTACTTGGGCTGGCCGAATACTGCGTAGCCGTGTTGCCGATAGATAGTCGCGTCCACAACAGAGGACAGGGTCATCGTCAACAACAGCAGCAGAAGGTGGAGCGGCGAGATCATGGAGTGTCGTATAAGCATGGTATGCCTGTACGCTACCACTGCGCGTGGGTAAGCGAAAGCGGGCGGGGTGCCAGCATGATGCCCCGGGTGCTTTCGCTTTATGTTCAGGGCGTCTGCAGGGTCAATTGCTGACCAGGCTGCAGCGTTGTATCTACGCTATTCCAGGCACGCAGTTGTTTGACCTTCACGTCAAAGCGCCGGGCAATGCTGTACAGCGAGTCGCCGGACTGGACGGTATAAGTGCGGCTGGGGGCGGGTGGGCGGTTATCCGCCATCAGGGTGGTCGTGCCCTGTGGGACGATCAACGTCTGCCCGACATTGATCAGGTTGCCCTTGAGGTCATTTGCCTGACGCAAGGCGGCCACACTCGAATTATGCTGGCGGGCGATCTGTGACAGGTTATCTCCGCGGCGCACTGTGTAGTGCGCGAAGGGCACCCGTTCGCTATCCGGCAGCGAGGCCAGTGCTGCGCTGAACTGTTCAGCCTGTTCAACGGGAATCAATAACTGATAGGGCTCGTCGGGGGTAACCACGCGATGGTTGAATGCCGGGTTCAGGTAGCGGATTTCATCCGGGGTGGTGCTTGCCAATTCGGCCGCCTTGAATAGATCCAGCGGGCGCTTGATAGTGATCTGGGCAAAATAGGGTTCGTCATGCAGTTCGGGCAGCAGGATGCCGTATTGTTCAGGTGTGCTGATGATCTGCGTCAGTGCCAACAGGCGGGGCACATAATTCATGGTTTCGCCGGGCAATTGCAGATTCAAGTAATCGGCGGGCAGTCCCAGATTCTGATTACGTTCGACCGCGCGGCCAACGCAGCCTTCGCCACAGTTATAGGCTGCTACGGCGAGCAACCAGTCGCCATCAAACATATCATTCAGTTTGGACAGATAATCCAGCGCTGCGTTGGTCGATGCGGTGATATCTCGGCGGCCGTCATAGATGTCATCCTGGCGCAAAGAAAACACCCGGCCTGTAGAGGGAATGAATTGCCAGATGCCCGCCGCCTGTGAGCGCGAGTAGACCATGGGGTTGTAGCCACTTTCGACAAAGGGCAGCAGCGCCAACTCCAGCGGCATGCCGCGTTTGTCCAGTTCTTCAACTACATAATGCAGATAACGTTGCGCGCGCTCCGAGGTGATCTCGAAATAGCGGGGCTGGGAAGCAAAGTGCAATCGCTGCCTATCTACTCGCGGACTGTCAATCAGCTCAGGATCCAGCTGAAAACCACCGCGAATGCGCGTCCACAGGGTATGAGGTTCGTCCTGTTTCAGCGGAGCGCGCCAGATGGACGTTCGGGTAGCGCGTGGGTGAGCCGTCATGCTGGTCGAGCGGGTGTCAGCGCGGGGTGTGGAGGCGTATTCAGTGCGGTTTGAGGTCGTCTGGCAACCGGTCAGAATGACAAGCCACAGTACCAGGATTCCATTTCTGAGAACGTGAGGTGTAACAGTCATGGGGCCATCCATTAAAATTTGCCCGATTCTAGGGAGTCCCTTCCCCAGGGTCAACCAGCCCGAACGGGACGTCATGTCGCACCGACGCTGTTCTGCGCCAGCGCCCATATACGCCGCTGGTCTGGTCGGTTGATCCTACTATGTCAGAATGTGTCTTTCCAGGCCCGAATCACGGAGAAGGTCTGTGCACCGGGTGAGACGGGTGATCCGCTTTTCTGTGTGGCAGCCTCAATCACTGCCGGTTGCTCGCAGCGCAAAAAGGGATTGGTGCGTTTCTCCAATGAGAGGGTGGTCGGTAGCGTTATCCTGCCGCTACTGCGTAAATCATCCACCACATCCAGCCGCACACGGATGTCGGCATTGTCCGGCTCTACCGCTTGAGCAAAGCGCAGGTTGGATTGGGTGTATTCATGGGTACAATAGATGCTGGTGTTATCCGGCAGTTGCGCCAACCGCCGCAAGGACGCGTGCATCTGTTCCGGTGTGCCCTCGAATACGCGACCGCAACCGCCGGCAAACAGGGTGTCGCCGCTCAGCAGCCACGGCTCCTCAGGGTGATTGCAGAAATAGGCGATATGATCCAGGGTATGACCTGGCACCGTCATTACCTGGATCTCCTGGCCTCCCAGCTTCAGTAGATAGCCATCTTCAAGCGGGCGGTCAATGCCCTGGATGCTGTCATTGGCCGGGCCCCACACTTTGCACTGGGTAGCCGCCTTGAGCGTCAGCACGCCACCGGTGTGGTCAGCATGATGGTGGGTGAGCAGAATGGTACTGAGCTGATATTCAGGGTGGCGGCTGAGCCAGGTGATAACCGGTCGAGCATCGCCCGGATCCACTGCGGTCACCTGCAGGTTGGCTTCATCCAGAAGCAGCCAGATGTAATTGTCCTGAAAGGCGCGTAACGCGATAAAGGTGGGCATGATAACTTGGCTTCCTGGAATTGAGGTTCCAGCTATCTTATAAGAGGTCGGCATGTTCAGGCCAACCTGGAGGCCCCATGGAGAATTCCGAGCAGTCACGTTCCATCAGTCAGAAGGATTTGCTTGCGTTGTTGTGTGTTGCGCGACAGTGGTTGCATAGCGCTGCCGGGCAGATGCTGCTGGAAAGCGAGCGGGTGATTATCCAGCGTGAACTGGACAACTGTTTTGGCCAGCATCTGGTGCAGTATGGCCTGCTGCCGGAGCTGTTGGGTGAGCAGCGCTCGGTATTACGTAACCATTGGCGTCTGGAATTGCAGGCCGGGCAGGGTGGCTTGCCGGTGGAGGAAACCAGTTGGCCGTTTGCGCCACACACTCTGGATGCAGTGCTGCTTCATCATGGCCTCGATTTCTGTCTTTCACCCCGCAGCCTGCTCCGCGAAGCCAGTCAGGGGGTGCGGGCCGGCGGGCATCTGTTGATTTTTGGATTCAATCCCTGGAGCTGCTGGGGTATCAATCATTTTGTCGGGCGGGATTGGTTCAGCGAGGCTGGTTTTATCAGTCCGGCAAGGCTGACCGACTGGCTGGAATTGCTCGGCTTTGCGGTGGAGAAAAGAGTCGATGGATGTTATCGTCCGCCGCTTAATTCAAGCGCCTGGCTGCAGCGTTGCCGCTTCGTGGATGTCTGGGGCGAGCGACACCAACTGCCCGGCGGTGGTTTCTATTTTCTGCGTGCCCGGCGCCAATCATTGGGCGCTATACCGCGGCGCCAGCGGGGCATGACATTTCCTGCGCTGGGAATCCCGCCGTTGGTGGCTGGCAACCGGCGGGCACACAAACGGGACGAACCATGAGTCATGTGATCGAGATATTTACCGATGGCGCCTGTAAGGGCAATCCCGGCCCGGGCGGCTGGGGAGTGCTGTTACGCCTGGGCGAACACCAGAAGACCCTGTTCGGTGGCGAGCCGGAAACCACCAATAATCGAATGGAACTGATGGCGGCTATTCGTGGATTGCAGACGTTAAAAAAAGCGCCTGTGCGGGTAATGCTGACCACGGATTCGCAATACGTCATGAAAGGCATTCGTGAATGGATGCCTAACTGGAAAAAGCGCGACTGGAAGACCGCCAATCGCCAGCCCGTCAAGAATGCTGACCTGTGGCGTGAGTTGGACGCCTTGGTAAGCCAGCATCATGTTGAATGGCGCTGGGTAAAGGGTCATAGCGGGCACCCGGAAAACGACCTGGCCGATGAGTTGGCCAACCGCGGTGTGGAGCTGGTTCTGAAGGGGAGTGCGCTGAATGCGTGAAGTGGTTCTGGATACGGAAACCACCGGTATCGAAGTACGCGAAGGCCATCGCATCATCGAAATTGGTTGTGTCGAGCTGATCGGCCGGCGGCTGACGGGGCGGCATTTTCATGTCTATATCAACCCGCAGCGCGACGTTGAAGAAGGCGCATTCGCGGTGCACGGTATCAGTGATGAATTTCTGGCGGACAAACCGGTATTTGCCGCCGTAGCTGACGACTTCATGAAATTCATCTCTGGCGCGCAGCTGGTGATCCATAACGCCCCGTTTGACATCGGGCATATCGATGCTGAGTTGGAACGCCTCGGTCGCCATGGCTGTGTAGCCGATCACTGCTCGGTAGTAGATACCCTCGCGATGGCTCGGGGCAGGCACCCCGGTCAACGCAACAGTCTGGATGCCCTGTGTAAACGCTATGGGGTAGACAACTCCCAACGTGATTTGCACGGCGCGTTGCTCGATGCGGAAATCCTTGCCGACCTGTATCTGATCATGACCGGCGGGCAGACCGCGCTGATGCTGTCGGGTCAGGGTGGTGGCGATTCCGCCGCTGAGCAGGTGGGCACCATTCGCCGACTGGATCCACAAACACGGCCGGTGTTGCCGGTCATCCGAGCCAGTGAGGATGAGCTCGCTGCCCATGCGGAGCGTCTGGCGGCCATCGAGAAAGCAGCTGGTTCGGCATTATGGCGACAAATGGAGTCGATCGAGGCGTGAAATTGCGGCCTTCGCCACAGATATAGCTCGCCGATGGTTGCACATGTGTGCCTTGGATGGACTGGCTTGATATAGTGCATCGATTGACCAGAAACGCAGTTTGTCATGGAGTCGCGACGCATGCAGGAATATCAATCACTGAAGGTGGAACAACAGGGTGCTATTGCCCACGTCATGATCAACCGCCCAGCCAAGGCCAACGCAATGGACGAGGCTTTCTGGGCCGAGATGATCAAGGCGTTTGACTGGGTTGATCAGACTGACAGCGTCCGCGTGGCGGTTATTTCCGGGGCTGGTAACAACTTCTCCGCAGGGATTGATCTTCAGATGCTGGCACAGGCCGCCGGCAGCATGGTTCAGGACATCGGTCGCAATGCCGAGCGTATCCGCAGCAATATTCTGCGCTTGCAAGCTGCCTTCAATGCTGTTGACGAATGTCGCAAGCCCGTTATCGCCGCGATTCACGGCTATTGTATCGGCGGAGCCATTGATCTGATCTCGGCCTGCGACATGCGCTATGCTACGAAAGACGCACACTTTTCCATCAAGGAAATTGACATGGGCATGGCCGCCGATGTGGGCACTTTGCAACGATTGCCGCGCCTGATTGGCGATGGCATCATGCGTGAACTGGCGTACACCGGTCGGGCCGTGTACGGCGAAGAGGCCGCGCGCATGGGGTTGGTCAACCAGATATTTAAAGATCATGCGACGCTGTTGGAAGGAGTCATGGACATTGCCGGGCAGATTGCTGCAAAGTCGCCCTTAGCCGTTCGTGGCACCAAGGAAATGATTCGCTATAGCCGTGATCACAGCGTGGCGGACGGATTGAACTACATAGCCACCTGGAATGCAGCCATGCTTCAGTCGGAAGATCTCAAATTGGCCGTTGCTGCACATATGAGCAAAAAGTCAGCCGAGTTCGCCGATTGAGCGTGCCAGTCTGATTGCAGGGACGAAGGAGACTGAAGCGATGTTAACCGGTGCTACATCACTTGATCTGGTCAGGGACGAACTCTTTGTCAGTGTGAGCGAAGTAGAAGAGTTGCTGCAACGATTTCTCGAGAAAAGGCATAGCGGCAACTTGCTCCAGCAGGCGATTGAGGGTTTGCAACAACTACGGGGCACCCTGAACTTGATTGAGCTGTATGGTGCCGCTCTGCTGCTTGAAGAAATGATCGCGCTGGCAACGGACATACCTGTGCACGAAGGGGAGGGGCTGAACGCGCCTCTCTCGACGCTGTGCAACAGCCTCTTCCTGTTGCAGCGGTATCTGCACTTCTGTCGGCAACGGGGTGGCGAACAGCCTGAACTGCTATTGCCTGTTATCAATGAGCTGCGTTCCCACCGTGACGGCGTCAAGACGTTGCCGGAAAGCCACTTCTATCCGTTGGATCCCCAGCGCGTACCGGCCGCCCTGCGTAACGGCGCGCGCCAGCCACTGGACGTCAGAACCTTCGCCCGCTTGCGGCAGATGTTTCAGTTGGGCTTGCTCGACATGATTCGTGGCTCGGGAACCGCAGCCGGGATTCCCATGATGAAGCGGGCCTTGCAGCGCTGGGAAACCCGCTTGGAAGATCGCATCGCGACCCTGTGCTGGATCGCCTCAGCATCCCTGGAAGCGCTGGAATCGACACCGCTGGAAGTGACAACCGAGCGCAAGCGTCTGTACTCCCGATTGGATCGGGAAATCAAACGACTGGTCAGCGGGCAGGAAGAAACAGACGCGACCGCGGCCCTGCGTGTTGAAATGCTGTATCTGGTCGCACTTGCCGACGAAGGCAGCGTACTTTGTGATGAGGTACGCCGTGCGGTCAATCTGCCTGACCCGGGTTACACCGAGGCCAGTCTGCAAAAGGCCTTTGACAGTCTGCATGGGCCCGGTGCGGATGTCATGCGCTCGGTCGCGGAGGCGCTTCAGGAAGAAATCAGCGCCACCAAGGATGTGCTCGACCTGCTGGCACGCAACGCAGGGGATACGGAGCAATCCCTGGAGACCCTGGATGCTTCGTTGCAGCGTCTCTGGAAAACACTCAGCGTTCTGGATATGCCCGCTACCTCCGAGCAGATCCGCCAGGCTGCGGAACAGCTCAGTCGCTGGCAACCAGGGGAAAACCAGACCCTCGAGCAGATTGCCGATGCGGTACTCCACGCGGAGCTGCTGGTTACCGGCATGGAGAGCGCTGGGGACATGATTGGCTCGTTGGGAGAGGATCAGCAGAGCGCACCGATCGAGCTCAAGGAAGCGCATATTGTTCTGGTCGAGGAATCACAGGCTGGCTTGGCGCTGGCGCGTCGGGCGATGACCGCTTACGTCGAATCGGATCACGATTGTATGCATTTGATGAACGTGCCGGAGACATTGGAAACTGTACGCGGCGGCCTGATCTTTCTTGGTATGACCCGCGCAGCGGAAATTATCCGTACTGCAACGCGCTTTATTCGTGAGACTCTGCTGGAGCGGCAGAAAGCGCCGGCTGAGTCGCAACTGGAAGTACTGGCTGATGCCCTGACCAGTATCGAGTTTTATCTGGAATCTGCCGAGCGTTCCTCGGTAAACAAGGGTGATGTACTGGCTTTGGCAGAAGAGAGTCTCGCCGAGCTGGGTTATAAGGTAGGTTCCTGAGTCCATGCACAAGTTTACCCGGTTCATTACCTCCATCTCGGCCGAAACCGGATCAGGTGGCTGGGTGTTGATCCGTCATGAACAGTCCTTTGCCATGTATCAGGGCAATCTGCTGCATGATCCGGATGTGGCCCGCTATCTGGGGGATGCGGAATACCAGATGACCCTGGGGCTGATCGATGACCAACCTTGCCAATTGGTGCGGGTCAAGGAGCAGGTTGATCTGCCGGGGTTATCCTGGCATGGTTTGCGCGGCCTGATGGGTAACGTGGATGCCTCCACTTTCCGCCTGCTTGGCGTGGCTCAGCAATTGGATATCTGGCATGAAACCCATCGCTTCTGCGGCCGCTGTGGTGAGCCCACTCAAATCCGCGCCGACGAGCGGGCCATGGAATGCCATGCCTGCGGTAACCGTCAATACCCCAAGCTTGCGCCCTGTATCATCGTGCTGGTTACCCGCGGTGACGAGGTGTTGCTGGCCCGCTCCAGTAACTTCCGTTCCGGTTTCTTCAGTACCCTGGCTGGTTTTATCGAGCCGGGGGAGTCTGCAGAGGAAGCACTGCGTCGTGAGGTGCTGGAAGAGGTAGGCGTCGAAGTAGACAATCTTCAGTATCTTGGCAGCCAGAACTGGCCATTTCCCAATTCACTGATGCTGGGTTTTCACGCCGAGTATGTCAGCGGCGAGATCGTTCCCCAGCCTGGCGAAATCGAAGAAGCCTATTGGTGGCCCGTCGATCAACTCCCACCCATTCCACCCCGGGGCACCATCTCCCGTTGGCTGATTGAATGCTATCTGGCCAAGTTGGCCGGCCAACCGGAACCACCAGTTCCGGCCTGAGGTTTTACAAGGAGCGTACATGCAATACACAGGACTCGCCGTACTGGTCGGATGCCTTGCCCTCCTTATGCTCTATCTCACGATACGTTTCGGTTGGCGCTTGGAATGGCTGTTCGGCTGGCTGAAAGGGTGTGCCTTGCTGATCCTGCTCGCTGTCAGCGGGGTTGTGGCGTTGGCGGCTTGGGAGTTCTCCCAGTTCCAACCCATTGCCGATGGCACGCGGATCACGACTCTGGATTTTCGCCAGGTGGCACCGCAACGACACGAAGTCCGCGTTACAGCAACCGCTGTTAAACAGCCGCTTCCCTTGCAAGGGGATTTGTGGGAGTTGGAAGTACAGGTGCTGCGTTGGCATGGCTTGCCACACATGCTGGGTCTGGATGATGGCTACCGTCTGAAAGGCCTGAGTGGTCGTTATCTGACGCTTGAGCAACAGCGTGAAATGGGTTCAACTCTCACTCAGCCGCTGCATAAGACGCCTGCCTGGCGGGATGTCTGGCACTGGTTGGATCAACTCAGCCTGGGCTGGCTGTATGCCGATGCCTTCACCATCCGCTTCATGCCGATGGCCGACGGTGCGCGCTACGCAGTTGAGATTGGTGCCACCGGACTGTCGCCAGTGGCGATAAATCCTCAGGCCTTGGAAGCAATGAAGGGGTTCGAGTAACCACCCACCCCCTGTTTCAGGGTGAGCGGCGCCTCGCCGCGAAGGCCCGCATAGCGGGCCCCGGGCTTCTTCTGAATCAGGCCAGCATCCCACCATCGACATTGATCGCAGTACCTGTGGTGTAGCTGGATGCATCACTGACCAGATACAGCACGGTGCCCGCCATTTCGCTTGGATCAGCAGGACGCGCCAGCGGAATACGCTGCAGTGCAGGCTTGAGAATGCTGTCGTTCTTCACCAATGCCGAGGCGAACCTGGTATCGGTCAGACCCGGCAGCAGGGCGTTGCAACGAATGCCGAACTGCGCACACTCCTTGGCAAACACCTTGGTCATGTTGATGACGGCAGCCTTGGTGATGGAGTAGATGCCCTGCATCATGCCCGGTACCATGCCATTGACCGACGCTACGTTGAGAATGACACCACCACCGTTTTCCCGCATCAGTTTGCCGGCTTCTACCGACATGAAAAAATAGCCGCGGATATTCACATCAACGGTCTTCTGGAATGCGGCCAGATCAGTGTCCAGCACATTGCCGAAGTAGGGGCTGGTGGCGGCGTTATTGACCAGAATGTCCAGTTTGCCGAACTGGCTGCGAATGGATTCGATGGCTGCGGTAATCTGTTCCATCTCACCGATGTGACAAGCCATCGCGCTGGCCTTGCCACCGGCAGCGACGATCGCATCAGCCACCTGTTGGCAGTCATCAACCTTACGGCTGGATACAATCACGTGGGCGCCTTGTTGAGCCAGTAGTTTGGCAATGGCCTCGCCGATACCACGGCTGGCACCGGTTACCAGGGCGATTTTTCCATCCAGGTCAAACAGTTGAGTCTTCTGCATCGGTCTTGTCCTTGTTGATAAGCGTAATTGTTGTCAATCTACTGCAGCCTCTGAACTCTGCCAACCGGCAGGAGGGTTTATCAAAAATCGTGTTGGCAGTGGATTGGCTGCATCTATATGAAATCGGAGGGCAGACCATAAAAAAACCGGAGCCAGGCTCCGGTTTTTTGTCATGCACAGTACTCAGACTGGGAACAGTTCGCCCAGTTTCAGCGCCAGCATCATGTCGCCTTCGGCGCGCAGTTTTCCACCCATGAAGGCTTGCATGCCGTCAGTTTCGCCGGAGATAACACCATTCAGAGTCTCGGAGTCCATGATCAAGGTAACGTTAGGATCTTCCGCATCGCCTTGAGCGACGTTGCAGGCGCCGTCCTTGATCACGGCGTAGAAGTTGGAATCATCCTCGATGTTGAACTGAAAAACCAGATCCAGGCCAGCAGCGGCAGCCGGGTTGAACTTGTTTTCCATGTTATTAATGATTTCAGCAACGCTAGTCATGGACTCTTCCTTTATCGGATGTTTCATTAAGGCAACGGTAGCACCGTTGCGGGCATCGTTATGCAACTCGTCAGAGGTTAGGGCGGGTAACCTGGGCTGTCAACAAGAATCATACGCTCGTTTGAATTCGATTGGCTCCACGCTGTCATAAGGAGCGGGCGCATGGGGTATGCTTGGCAACAGGTGAATCAATCAGGGAGACATGTGTGGACTGGATTGCAGAGTATGGATTGTTTGCAGCGAAGGTTTTTACCTCGCTGATAGCACTGTTTATTGTGATGATCATGGTGGCTTCGCTCAAGGGGCGTCAGCGTAAGGGCGAAGGTGTACTGCAGGTTACGCAGCTGAATGAACAGTTGGCGCGTATGACCGAGCGGCTGAGTCATGCGGTGTTGGACAAGCCAGCACTGAAAGCTCTGCGAAAGAGCCGCAAGCAGGAAGCCAAGGCGCGCAGCAAGGGTGGCGCTGATCGAGACAAGGTATTCGTACTGAATTTTCATGGCGACATCAAAGCCAGCGCGCTGGAAAGCCTGCGCCACGAGGTGACCGCCGTACTGGAGCTGGCTACCCCGCGGGATGAAATCGTGGTGAAGCTGGAAAGTGGTGGCGGTATGGTGCACGCCTACGGTCTTGCCGCATCGCAACTGACCCGTGTTCGTGAAGCGGGTGTGCCTTTGACTGTCTGCGTGGACAAAGTGGCAGCCAGCGGTGGTTACATGATGGCCTGTATCGCCGATCGTATTCTCACAGCACCCTTCGCCATGCTGGGCTCCATCGGTGTTGTCGCCCAGTTGCCGAACTTCCACCGTGTGCTGAAGAAGTATGATGTGGATTACGAAATGCTCACCGCAGGGGAGTACAAGCGGACTCTGACGCTGTTTGGCGAGAACACCGAGAAGGGGCGGGAGAAATTTCAGGAAGATCTGGAAAACATTCATCGCCTGTTCAAGCAGTTTGTCGGTCGCTATCGTCCGGCACTGAAAATCGACCAGGTGGCCACCGGTGAAGTCTGGTTTGGCAGCGAAGCGCTGGACCATGCGCTGGCCGATGAAATCAAGACCAGTGACGAGTACATCAGTCAACGTATCCGCCAGGCAGATGTATTTGAAGTGCATTACTGCCGGCCGAAAAAACTGCAGGATCGCTTCAGCTCAAGCGTCTCCGCTGCATTGGATCGTTTGCTGCTGACATGGGTGTCGCGCTTTCATAATCAGCGTTTCTGGTAATCGCTGCGCAACTTAACGGTACGTATTGTGGGAGGCGCGCCCTGGAGACGGCTCGCACAGCGAACCCAAAGAAGAGATACATGAAGGAGTCTCTCATGTCCGAATTCAAGGCATTGTTGGTCACCGAGGATCAGGGGCAATTCATCCGTCAGGTCACTACCAGACAACTGGATGACCTGCCCGCAGGCGAAGTGCTGATCCGCGTCCAATGGTCATCGTTGAACTACAAGGACGCGTTGTCCGCCAGTGGCAACAAGGGCGTGACTCGGCATTTCCCCCACACGCCCGGCATCGACGCCGCCGGCGTAGTGGAAGCCAGCTCGGCTGCAGAGCTGGCGGTAGGCGATGAAGTTATCGTTACCGGTTACGACCTGGGCATGAACACCGCTGGCGGCTACGGCCAATATATCCGCGTGCCCGCCGCTTGGGTGTTGAAACGTCCAGCGGGGCTGAGTCTGCGCGACAGTATGGTGCTGGGCACCGCTGGGCTGACCGCCGCACTCTGTATCGATAAGTTGGAGCGTGCTGGTCTGGTGCCCGGCAACGGGCCCGTGCTGGTCACCGGTGCCACTGGCGGTGTAGGCAGCATCGCTGTCGCCATGCTGGCGAAACAGGGGCACGAGGTGGTCGCGGTCACTGGCAAGGCTGATCAGGCTGATTTCCTGCGTCAGCTGGGCGCCAGTGAAATACTGAGCCGGGAAGAACTGCAGGCCGGTACCAACAAGGTGTTGCTGAGCGAACGCTGGGCCGGTGCCGTAGATACAGTCGGCGGGGATATGCTGTTCAACGTGGTTAAATCCCTGCGCTACGACGCCAGCGTTGCCTGTTGCGGCTTGACCGCAGGTGGGCAATTTCAGGCCAGCGTATTCCCCTTCATTCTGCGTAACGTCAACCTGCTGGGCGTTGACTCGGTAGAACAGCCGCTGGTCGCCAAGGCTTGCATGTGGGATCGTCTCTCCCTGCAATGGAAAACCGACCTAAGTGCGCTGGAGCAGGAAGTCACCCTCGAACAACTGCCTGGCTACATCGACACCATCCTCGCTGGCGGAATGGTTGGCCGCGCTGTCGTTAACCTTGGCTGAGGGAAGGTGAGCACTCTGGATCTGTTCCATCAGGCGCAGCCAGGGCAGCGGGTGGTGATGGGCGCGCAAGCATTCATCCTGCCCGGCTTCGCTGAGCCCTGGCTCGATCAGCTGTTGCCCGCGCTGCATGCCATTCAGCAGAAAGCGCCCCTGCGCCAGATGACCACCAAAGGCGGCCGCCGCATGTCAGTGCAAAGCACTGCCTGCGGCGATCTGGGCTGGGTATCCGGTGAACACGGTTACTGCTATAGCCCCATTGATCCTGATAGTGGCGAACCCTGGCTAGCCATGCCGGACTTCCTTCTCCAGTTGGCCCAGAGCGCTGCCAGCGCATCAGGTTTCAATCATTTCCAGCCGGATAGTTGCTTGATCAACCGCTACTTGCCCGGCGCGCGCATGGGGCTTCACCAGGACAGGGATGAAAAGGATTTCGCCGCCCCCATCGTTTCCCTATCCCTCGGCATGCCTGCTACCTTCCTTTTCGGCGGATTCAACCGTTCGGACAGGCCATCCAGAACCCTCTTGAATCATGGCGATGTGGTGGTCTGGGGTGGGGTGGATCGGTTGCGCTTTCATGGCGTGCTGCCGCTGGCGAATATTCCCCATCAGCAACTGGGTAACCAGAGAATCAACCTGACGTTACGCAAGGCCGGGTGATTATAAGAGCGGGGCGGTCACCTTTTCGCCGATTGACGGGGCGGGGAGTGATAGCGTATTCACTTGTCAGGGTGCAGCCCTTGCGTTATCTATCGTCCGGATGATGCCTTCGATCAATTCAGGGCTCTGGGCAACCTCAACCACGCCATTGACGATGAACTGCACCCCGACGCACAGAATCAGAAACCCCATGATTTTGGTCATGGCGTTCAGCCCGTTCACGCCGAGCACCTTTACCAGCCGGGTAGACACCCGCAGGGTGCCGTAAACCAGCATGGCTGCCAACAGAATGCCGACAGTGATGGATATAAAATCCAGCCAGCTCCTGGCCAATGAGGTAAGACCGATCGTCACCGATATCGCACCCGGCCCTGCCAGGCTGGGCATGGCCAGTGGGGTAAAAGACACGTCCCGCTTGCGTCTGGACTCCATTCGTTCAGCGGCCGTCTGCCCGGCATCATCCTTGGGATACAGCATGCGCATGCCCACACCGGCGACCAGAATGCCGCCGGCGATACGCAGACCGGGTAGCGACAGGCCAAAGAACTTCATGATAAAGGTGCCCCCGATCAGAAAGGCGACCAGAATGCAGACCATATAGATAACTGCCTTGCGCGCCTGCTCACGGCGTTCCGCGTCGGTATCGCCCTCGGTGATTGCAAGAAACATGGGGGCAGTACTGAACGGGTTGATGATAGGGAGCAGGGCGATAAGTGCAGCGATGGCGAGATGCATGGATCGGGCGGTTCTCTGTACGTGGTTGAAGTGCAGCAGTTGATTCTAGCCCGTTGTGGCACCTGAAACCACCGTACTGCCGGCGCGCCACATTGGGGCACGGCTCTGCAGGCTAACGGCAAGAATTATATATTGGTGGAGTAAATTGGATTGAAGAATAGATGGCTGAAGGCCCTGCACAAATTTATCAGCAAGCTTGTAATCCTGATGTTGATGCTTGTGGTTTTTGCCGGGCTGTCAGCTTATGGAGTCTCGCTGGAAGACTCAATGGTCTATCTTCATCTGGGGTTGGGTCTCTGGCTGATCTATTACGCGCTGTATCTGTTCTTCTCATATCAGTCAAGGTTGCGCCGTCAAAGGTCTGAGACTGATAGGAAGAAGAGGCATATGGTAGGTGCTGGCTCTGTGATTGGAGATGATTTGCTGAGATCAGATTTGCAACGTCTGGTGCAGCAAGAGCCAGAGGGTGGCTTCGACCGGAAGCTGAAAGGCTTCACGTTAATGGCGTTTCTTGCCCTATTCCTGACGGGGGTAGTGCTTGTAGTCCATGCGGTAAGGTAAGGTGTGTCCGCTGGGATGCATCCAAACCAGAACCGGACGCCAAGGCGGCCGGTTCTGGTTCAGCTTAGCGCCGTCTGAACAGCGGCAGCGGCTGATCAGTTGATGCCTGATAGACTTCCGAGAAGTCGTTCAGGCTTGCGAGTGCCGCATGCGGGTCATGGTCTTCACGCAGTGCATAGGCATCAAAGCCGCAGCGGTGCATGAAGAACAGTTGGTCGCGCAGTACATCGCCGATGGAGCGCAGCTCGCCCTTGTACTGATAGCGGTCGCGCAGCAGGCGGGCGTTGGAGTAGTTACGGCCGTCGCTGAAAACCGGGAAGTTGAGAGCGATGACGTCGAAGTGCTGCAGGTCGTCGGCGATGCTTTCTGCTTCTTCGTCGGCATCCAGCCATACTCCCAGGCGACCATCGCGGGCTTGCAGGGCGTGGGCGTGCTCCTGCCACATGGCCAGCGGAACGATGATGTCGCCGGCGTTGGTCAGTTGATCCAGCGTGGCGTCCTTGGGCAGCAATACCCATGTATCGGGAACGACCTGGTTACCCTTAATGATCTGCTGCATATACGCGCTCCTTGAACGGGGCTATTCCAATGCGCTCGTAGGTATCAATAAAGCGCTCTTCCGGGGTGCGGTTTTCGACGTATACGTCAATCAGCTTCTGCACGACTGTTGGCATCTGATCGGCAGCAAAAGAGGGGCCGAGAATCTTGCCAATAGCGGCGTCGCGGCCAGACTTGCCACCCAGCGAAACCTGATAGAACTCTTCGCCTTTCTTGTCGACACCCAGAATGCCGATATGACCGATGTGGTGGTGACCACAGGCGTTCATGCAGCCGGAGATGTTCAGCTCCAGCTCGCCGATGTCGTACAGGTAGTCCAGGTTGTCGAATTGACGATGGATCGCGTCGGCAATCGGGATCGATTTGGCGTTAGCCAGCGAGCAGAAGTCACCGCCGGGGCAGCAGATGATATCGGTCAGCAGGCCGATGTTCGGTGTGGCAAAGCCCATGTCGCGGCATTTATGCCACAGCTCGAACAGATCCTTCTGCTGCACATAGGGCAGCACCAGGTTCTGATAATGCGTGGAGCGAATCTCGCCCAGGCTGTACTGCTCGGCCAGATCGGCTGCGGCGTCCAGCTGTTCTGCAGTAATGTCGCCAGGTGCGATGGCGTTGGGCTTCAGCGACAGTGTTACCGCGGCGTAGCCGGGTGCACGATGGGCGTGCACGTTGCGGCTGGCCCAATTATTGAAGCCTTTATCGCTACCCCGTTTGTCCAGATAGCCAGCGTCGTCTCCAGAGAAGCTTTCCAGCTCGGGAGTAACGAAGTATTGGCTGACCCGTTGCAGTTCGGCATCGGTCAGGGTGGTACCGCTATCCTTGACGTTTTCCCATTCGGCTTCCACCTTTTCTGCGAACACCTCAGGGGTCAGCGCCTTGACCAGAATCTTGATCCGCGCCTTGAACTTGTTGTCCCGGCGACCGTAGCGGTTATACACACGCAGGATGGCCTCAAGATAGGTCAGCAGGTGCGGCCATGGCAGGAAGGGACGGATTTGCGCTCCAACCATGGGTGTACGACCCAGACCACCGCCAACCAGTACCTGAAAGCCCAGTTCGCCCGCTTCATTACGTACGGCGTTAAGGCCGATGTCATGCACACCGATAGCCGCGCGGTCTTCTTCAGCACCATTGATGGCGATCTTGAACTTGCGCGGCAGAAAGGCAAATTCAGGATGGAAGGTCGACCACTGGCGGACAATCTCGCACCAGGGGCGTGGATCGATTACCTCGTCTGCGGCAACGCCGGCAAACTGGTCGGTGGTGGTGTTACGGATACAGTTACCGCTGGTCTGAATGGCATGCATCTGCACTGAAGCCAATTCCTGCAGGATATCCGGCACGTCTTCCAGATTGGGCCAGTTCAGCTGAATATTCTGGCGGGTAGTAATGTGTGCGTAGCCCTTGTCGTAGTGGCGGGTGATGTAAGCCAGCTTACGCAGTCGCTCGGAGGAGAGCACGCCATAGGGTACGGCAATACGCAGCATGGGCGCGTAGCGCTGGATATACAGACCGTTCTGCAGACGCAGGGGCAAAAATTCTGTTTCGGATAATTCGCCGGCGAGATAGCGGCGTACCTGATCGCGGAACTGCCTGGCGCGGTCCTCCACGATACGTTGGTCATACTCGTCGTAAATGTACATTCTGACAACCTGTTGGTGGGTAATCATACCCTTGGCTAACGGACGTTCTACCCGGCAGGGCTCCGGAGGCGGGCAGACGATATCAGTTTTTATATATGCTTAAAAGGAATGTTTATATATATGCTTATGCCGTAAAAGACAGAAAAGCGGCGCATTGCTTGTGCATTAGCGCGGCGTAGTCTTAACTGTAACGGCTGTTATTCCTATTCAAACAACAAGAGGAATTGCTCCATGCAGGATCAAGAAACCCATACTGGCGGCGACTCTCACAGCGGACTGGATGCCTTCGCCGCCGTTGCTCTGATTTTTATCGCCGTGGCGACTGCAGTGTTCTGGGTCAGTCAACAGTAGAGCGCTGCCAGGCTCAAAGCGCAGCAGCCTTCACCTGTGTATCTGCCGTCCCGCTGTCGGTTCGTCCGCTGGCGGGGGAGACGGTATTCTAACGTCCTGCGAAATGCAGTACCAGCTTGACCAGACCGATGATGCTGAGCGTAAAAATCAGCATGAAGCCGAGTCCGAAATAGATAAAGTGGCTGAGCTTACCTTCATTGAAATCACGCTCCCTGGCCTTGTTGCTTTGCACGCCCAGTGCGCCGAACAGGATGGTGCTGAGCATCTGCCGAAAGCGCAAACCGGAACGGGGCTGACTGTTGTCCTGGTGCGGTTGGTCATTATTATTCTTATGTTGCTCTGTCATTAAGACCTCGTCTGGCTGGTGACGCTGTGATCTATCAGAATCGAATATTAGCCCATTGCTTACGTTGCCACAGTATGGCAAAAATAACAGAAGCGATGACGCGATACAGCGTCTGCAATAACCAGACGGTGAGCAAGCCACCCCCCATGACCGGGCCGAGCAGATAGGCGCAGGGCAGGAAAATCAACCATTGGCTGCCCAGGTTGACGCTCATTACCGTACGGCTCGCTCCGGCGCCCAGCAGTGCCTGGGTCAGTACCAGGGCGGTGGCATCGAGGGTCATGCCCAGTCCGGTAATACGCAGCGGCCATTCGCCCAACGCCAGCAGCTCCGGATCCTGGGTGAAAATCTGCAGCACCAGAGCAGGTGCCAACCAGAATGGCAGACCGAGTACAAACAACACCAGTGCGGCGACCTTGACCACATCCCAGCCCCAGCGGTAAGCCTCCTGGGGTTGATTCGCTCCCAGACTATGGCTGACCAGTGTAGTGGCCGCCATACCCAGACCCACGCCGGGGAGAATCAACAGCAGCGCCAGGTTGATCAGAACGTGGGCGACCGCCAGCTCCGAGGTGCCGATCTGCCCGATGATCCAGATGAGTACGGTCACACCGGTAGCGAATAGCAGTTGCTGCAGCGAATTAGGCATGGACAGCCGCAGCATCAGGCGGATATCCGGTAGCGTCGGCACGCTGCCCATGAACCCCTGTTGCCGTCCATGGTGCCAGGTCAGAATGAAGTACAGTGCGCTGCCCAGAAACATGGCGGCGGCGGTGCCGAGCCCTGAGCCCTCGGCGCCCATCTCGGGTAGGCCAAAATGACCGAAGATCAGTCCATAACTGATAAGCACGTTGAACACGTGCATGATCACCAGGATCTGCAGATACATGCCAGTCTGGCGGATGCCGTTCCAGTACCCGCGATAGGCAAAATTACAGCCCACAGCGATGATCGCTAATGCCCGCCAGCGAAAGTAGTCGGCACCGATTGCGGTGACTTCCGGGTCGCTGGAGAGCAGGGCGATGATATGTTCAGCTTTGAACCAGCAGAGCAATGACAATGGCAGGCCGATCAATACTGCGATCAGCAGGCCATTATTGAGCGGTTGAGCACTTTGCTCGACAAGACCCTGACCGCGACGCCGTGCGACGGTGGCCTGCACGCCGACACCCAACCCCATGACCATCGCAATGGCCATGAAGTTGGCGTAGCCTCCCAGACCGACGCCAGCGAGAGCCGCCTGGCCGAGTGAGCCGACCATCGCAGCATCGACCAGATTGAGCAGGCTCTGGCTGAGCATGCCGCCCATGATGGGCAGGCCCAGCAGGACAATCGTCCTGAGACGATCCCGGGTCGGCAGTAACCTCACTCGCCTACTCTGCGATTCAAACGTCGTAGCCGAGGTTCGGCATCAGCCAGCGTTCACTGATCTCCAGATCCTGACCCTTGCGCTGGCTATAGTTCTCGACCTGATCCTTATCGACCTTGCCCACAGCAAAATACTGCGCCTTGGGATGGGCGAAATACCAGCCGCTGACGGCTGCGGTGGGGAACATGGCATAGTGCTCAGTCAGGGTTACACCGCTGTCGCCATCCCGATCCAGCAACTGGAACAGCGCCTCCTTTTCGGTATGGTCGGGGCAGGCCGGGTAGCCGGGAGCAGGACGGATACCTTTGTATTGCTCGCGAATCAGGTCGTCATTGCTGAGGGTCTCCTCTGGATCGTACCCCCAGTACTGCTTGCGCACCTGTTGGTGGAGCCACTCGGCGCAGGCTTCGGCCAGCCGATCGGCCAGCGCCTTGACCATGATGGAGTTGTAGTCGTCACCGGCTTCCTGGTAGGCCTTGGCAACTTCTTCAGCACCGATACCCGCGGTGGTGATAAAGCCGCCCACATAGTCGGTAAGACCACTATCTGCCGGGGCGACGAAGTCGGCCAAGGCGAAGTTGGGTTTGCCGTCGGTCTTGACGATCTGTTGGCGCAGGTGGTGCAGTCGCTTCAGCGGTTGGCCCTGATCGTCATACAGCTGGATGTCGTCATGGTCGATCTGGTTGGCCGGCCAGAAGCCGAACACCGCGCGGGCACGAATCAACTTCTCATCAATCAGCTTGCGCAGAATGGCCTGGGCATCATTGAACAGGGAGGTGGCGGCTTCACCGACCACATCATCTTCCAGAATGCGCGGGTACTTGCCGGCCAGGTTCCAGGAGATGAAGAACGGCGTCCAGTCGATGTACTTTTCCAGTACGTTGAGATCGATATCATCCAGAATCCTGCGCCCGGTAAAGCTCGGTTTGACCGGGGTATAGTCACTCCAATCAAATTGCGGGCCGGCGGCCAGCGCCTGTTCATAGGTCAGGCGCTCGATGCGCTTGGCACGGTTGGCGGTGCGCTCGCGAATCATGGCGTATTCTTCGCGGGTTTTCTTCGCGTATTCCGGCTTCAGTTCCTTGGACAGCAGGGTGGTGGCCACGCCTACGGCGCGGGAGGCGTCGGTGACATACACCACCGCATCGTTTGTGTAATGCGGGTCGATCTTCACCGCGGTGTGCGCCTTGGAGGTAGTCGCACCACCGATCATCAGCGGCAGATGGAAATCCTGACGCTGCATTTCGCGGGCAACGTGGACCATCTCATCCAGCGAAGGCGTGATCAGACCGGACAGGCCGATGATGTCGCACTTCTCTTCGATGGCGGTCTTGAGGATCTTGTCCGCTGGCACCATCACACCCAGATCGACGATGTCGTAACCGTTGCAGCCCAGCACCACAGCCACGATGTTCTTGCCAATGTCGTGCACGTCGCCCTTGACGGTAGCCATGAGGATCTTGCCCTTGGCTTCCGGCTTGTCGCCTTTCTCTTCTTCGATGAAGGGGATAAGGTGCGCTACGGCCTGCTTCATGACCCGTGCCGATTTGACCACCTGCGGCAGGAACATCTTGCCGGCGCCGAACAAATCGCCAACCACGTTCATGCCGGCCATCAATGGGCCTTCGATTACCTCGATCGGGCGGGCTGCCTGCTGGCGGGCTTCCTCGGTGTCTTCAACAATAAAGGCCGTGATGCCTTTGACCAGTGCATGCTCCAGCCGCTTGTTGACCGGCAGACCACGCCATTCCTCGTTCTCGACCTCCTTGACGGAGCCGTCGCCACGGTAATCCTCGGCAATCGCCAGCAGGGCTTCGGTTGCGCCAGGGTGGCGGTTGAGTATCACATCCTCCACCTTGTTACGCAGGTCTTCGGGGATCTGGTCGTAGATTTCCAACTGACCGGCATTGACGATACCCATGGTCAGGCCGGCCTTGATGGCGTGGTAGAGGAACACCGAATGGATCGCCTCACGTACCGGATTGTTGCCACGGAACGAGAAGGACACGTTGGATACGCCGCCCGAGGTCAGGGCATGGGGCAGGTGATCGCGGATATAGGCACAGGCTTCGATAAAGTCCACAGCATAGTTGTTGTGTTCTTCAATACCGGTGGCCACGGCAAAGATATTCGGGTCGAAAATGATGTCTTCCGGCGGGAAGCCCACTTCGTCGACCAGAATGTCGTAGGAGCGTTTGCAGATTTCGCGTTTGCGCTCGGCGGTATCGGCCTGGCCTGTTTCGTCAAAGGCCATGACCACCACAGCAGCACCGTAGCGTTTGCACAGCCGGGCATGCTTCTTGAACTCGTCGACGCCTTCCTTCATCGAAATGGAGTTGACAATGCCTTTGCCCTGAATGCACTTGAGGCCGGCTTCGATGATGTCCCACTTGGAGGAGTCGAGCATGATCGGCACCCGGGAAATATCCGGTTCGCCGGCAATCAGATTGAGGAAGGTCACCATGGCCTTCTTCGAATCGAGCATGCCCTCATCCATATTGATGTCGATAACCTGAGCGCCGGATTCGACTTGTTGCAGGGCAACTTCCAGCGCCTCGGTGTAATTGTCTTCGCGAATCAGGCGGGCGAACTTGGCACTGCCGGTAATGTTGGTGCGCTCGCCGACGTTGACGAACAGCGAGTTGCGGTCAATGGTGAACGGCTCCAGACCGGACAGGCGACAGGCCTTTGGAATATCCGGGATAGCGCGGGGCGGGAAGCTGCTCACCGCTTCGGCAATCGCCTTGATGTGTTCCGGCGTGGTGCCGCAGCAACCGCCGACAATGTTCAGGAAGCCGGAGGCAGCAAACTCGCCCACGATCTTCGCCATATCGTCAGGCGACTCGTCGTATTCACCGAAAGCGTTCGGCAGGCCGGCGTTGGGGTGGGCGGATATATAGGTATCGGCCTTGCCTGACAACTCTTCCAGGTAAGGTCGCAATTCCTTGGGGCCCAGCGCGCAGTTCAGGCCGACGGAAATCGGGTTGGCATGGCGAACCGAGTTCCAGAACGCCTCGGTAGTCTGGCCTGACAGGGTGCGGCCGGAGGCATCGGTAATGGTGCCGGAGATCATGATCGGCAGTTCGACACCCAGCTCTTCAAAAACGCCCTGAACGGCAAAAATGGCCGCCTTGGCATTCAGGGTGTCGAAGATGGTTTCGATCATGATCAGATCAGCGCCGCCCTCGATCAGGCCGCGGGTAGCTTCGGAATAGTTGTCGACCAGCTCGTCAAAGGTGACGTTGCGGTAACCGGGATTGTTGACGTCCGGCGAGAGCGAGCAGGTGCGGCTGGTCGGCCCCAGTACGCCGGCGACAAAGCGTGGACGATCCGGCGTCTCGGCAGTTTTGGCATCACATACCTGACGCGCCAGCCGCGCACCTTCAACGTTCAGCTCGTAGGCCAGGTCTTCCATGCCGTAGTCAGACTGGGAGACGCGGGTGGAGTTGAAGGTGTTGGTCTCGATGATGTCGGCGCCGGCATCAAGGTAGGCCTTTTCAATGGCGGCGATGGCGTCGGGGCGACTGAGTACGAGCAGGTCATTATTGCCTCTGAGATCGCGATGCCAGTCGGCAAAGCGCTCACCGCGAAAGTCCGCCTCCTCCAGCTTGTAACTCTGGATCATGGTGCCCATGCCACCGTCGAGTATCAGAATGCGCTGGCGCAGGGCCTCATTCAGACGGTTCAGGCGGGTAGTCAGGTCAGACATGGAAGCTCCGGGGATCAACAGTGAGTAAACGACCTAGTCTACCAGACGGGCATCTGTGCCTGATATGAATGCAACTCATGATGCTATTGATTTGATTCAAGTGTGGCTGCCGGGAAGCCTGCGTGTCTGTGCGCCAGCGCAGTCATGTGCCTGTTGCATGTCTGGGCAGGCCTTCACGCCCTGTACTCCAGCACGGCCATGTACTGACAAAGTTCCGTGCTGGTGCTTGCTACGGAAAGACTAATAACCAAGTGATTTGGTGGGTCTTTATTCGGGAGGCCTTATCCCGTACAATACATGAATTACGTCATCGACCAAGAGGCATTTCATGGCAGGCATTCATTTTACCGAGGCTGCACAGACCTATCTGGCGGAGCTGTTATCCAAGCAGGACACTACAGGTGTCGGTATCCGTGTATTCATCACTCAGCCCGGTACGCCTTACGCCGAGACCTGCATTGCTTACTGTAGACCCGGTGAGGAAAAGCCTGAGGATACGGTTATTTCATTGGCATCGTTCCCTGTATGGGTGGATGCAACCAGCGAGCAGTTCCTTGAGGAAGCGGTCGTCGATTATGCCACCGACCGTATGGGTGGGCAGCTGACCATCAAGGCGCCGAATGCCAAGGTGCCGATGGTCAATGAAGACAGCCCATTGAATGACCGCATCAACTATCTGCTGCAAACCGAGATCAATCCGGGCCTGGCCAGTCATGGCGGCGAGATCAAACTGATTGACGTGGTGGACGGCGGCATCGCCGTGCTGCAGTTTGGTGGTGGTTGTCAGGGTTGTGGTATGGCTGACGTGACCATGAAGGAAGGGGTCGAGAAAACCCTGATTGCGCGTATTCCGGAAGTGACCGGCGTTCGTGATGTGACTGACCACTCGATCACAGAAAACGCCTACTACTGATGATGTAGTGCCTTGTTGTCTGGAGTGTCGGGTTCCATCCCGGCACTCGAGTGTGTCCTGCTTATTCTATATAGCGTTCATGCGGCTCCATTACTGACTGTTTGATTCCCAGTTTCTCCCCATAAATCACCCCGTAGGTCAGGACGCTCTGCACATAGTTGCGGGTTTCGTCGAAGGGGATGGTTTCGATCCAGATATCTGACGGCAATGCTGGCATATCCCTTGTCCACTGGCGTACCCGGCCAGGTCCGGCGTTGTAAGCGGCAGAGGCCAATACCCGATTGCCCTGAAACTGCCCGTACAGCTGGGACAGATAGGCCGTACCCAGCGCGATATTGCGCTCTGGCTCCAATACCGCGTTATGTGTATTGGCCAGCGGGATGCTGTAACGGCGGGCGGTTTCCCTGGCGGTGGCGGGCATCAACTGCATCAGACCCATGGCGCCGGCATGGGAGCGGGCGTCGGTCATGAAGCCGCTTTCCTGGCGAGTGATGGCGTATACCCAGGTGGAGTTGAGCTGACGCAATTGCGCCTGTCTGACAATCGGCTCCTGGTAGGCAAGCGGGAAGCGGATATCCAGGTCATCCCAGTGTTGTGCTTTGCTGATGCCGCGAATGGCCGGGAAATGCCAGTCCATCTGCCGTGCCAGAGCGGCCTGAGCAATGAGCTCTTCACGGCTGAACAGACGCTCAGCGTGATACCACTCCCGGCGGGCATCCAGATGATCGCCACGGGCGAAAAATTCTCTGGCGCGGATGATCCCGGCCGTGTTGCTGACGCGGGAAGCGGCACGGGCATTCACCGCGACAGCTTGGTGATTGGTCGCATAAGGCTGGCGGCTGCGCTCGGCAGCGAGAAAGCCATAGAAATCGCGCTCTCTGGCCAGCTGGGCATACGCGTTGGTCAGCTCGCCAACAGCGCCATTGGCCAGTTGGCTGCTGCGCAGTTGCCAGTATCGCCAGCGGCTATGCTGCTGCAGATGCTCTGGCATGCCGCGGGTCAGCTCCAGCACGTTGTGCCATTGACCTGTGCGTAACGCCAGGCGGGCGCGCCACTCGGTAATGGTGTCATCCTGCATCTCGCGGTCGTTAGCTGCCATGAAAGGCAGGGCTTCGGCCTGATGGCGACGGGCAAGGCGCACGCCTATATCGCGGGTCAAGGCCAAGCGCTGCTCATCAGTAAAAGGTAAATGCTGATAATGCGGCCACAGCGCCAGAGCGGCGTTGGGATCATCCCGGCCCAGACGTCTCAGGGCGACGCTGACGATGTCAGTCAATTTGTCGACTGGCTGATGAGTGCCGGCCTGATACTGGCTGAACTGATTCAACTGCTTCGGATCAGTAGCGGTGGCGACGAAGCGCTCAGCCAGAGCCGACTGCCCCGGCAAGTAGCGAATCAGATAGTTGGCCAGTGCATCCTGTCTATGCAATAACGCCAGCCGAATACGCTCCCAGGCCACGTCTGCTGTCAGACCACCTTCTGCTCGCCAGCGCTCGAACAGGGGGTCGCAGGCATTGGGCTGGGATTGCCCCACTGTCCATAATGCCGTTGCACGCTGTTTGGCTTGTTCGCTCTGGCCGTCACGCCACATCTGCATCACCAGCGGGCATTCCAGTTCGGCGGTGAGACTCTCCGGATCCATATGCTTGCGCAGTCGGGCCCAGTCCTGCTCGGCGAGCAGGCGCTTGAGCCAGTTGTTTTTCAAACTGCGTGCGGCGGGCAGGTCGCCGTGGCTGGTGAGGAACTGCTCTACCTCTGCATGGGGGGCATGATCCAGCCGCTTGCGCAGGGATTCCAGCAGCAGATAAGGATATAAGGGGTAATCCGTAAGCCCGCCCTTGAGCGTGTTAAAACGGGCCTCGTCGCCCCGGGTCAGGGCCGCCTGGGCCTGATCATATTGCCGGCGTTGTTCCGCCAATCTATCGGCTTGCGCCGGTAGACTGAATAGCAGCAAGGCAGTGCAGAGTACGCCGATGGCATTGGTCAGCTGTCGCGCCAATCGTTGGAGCATGGTTATCCTGACATGTGGGCGTAAGCCCTTGCTTCTGGAGGGGCAACGCAATAATCAATAAGCACAGCTTAGCGGTTTGCCTGAGCGCTTCAAAGCGATCCATGGCAATAAACATGCAGCTGCAGACGCCGGCAGGTAGAATGCCGCTCTGAATTTGAAAAAGGTGTGATATGGCTCTGCTTTCCTTTACTGACGTCTCCCTGGCTTACGGGCTGAACCCATTGCTCGACAAGGTCAGCTTTCAGCTGGATCGCGGTGAGCGTGTCTGTCTGATTGGCCGCAATGGGGCAGGCAAATCCAGCCTGTTACGGCTGGTTACCGGCGATCAGGGGTCGGACGAGGGAGAAATCTGGTTCGCGCCCGGATTGAAGATTGGCCAGTTGCCGCAGGAGCTGCCAGAGGCCGGTGCCAGCAAGGTATATGACGTGGTGGCGGCCGGTCTGGCCGGTGTCGGTGAATTGCTGGCCGAATACCACGCGCTGGTGACCGGTGACATGGGCGATGCCGAGTTGGCGCGTCTGGAAAAGGTACAGCATCAGCTCGAATCCAAGGACGGCTGGCGTCTGAATCAATTGGTTGAAACGACGCTGACGCGTTTGGGTCTGCCGGCGGAGAAGAGTATGTCGGAGCTGTCTGGCGGATGGCGCCGCCGGGTATTGCTGGCTCAGGCGCTGGTGTCCGAGCCGGACGTACTGCTGCTCGATGAACCGACCAACCATCTGGATATTCATACCATCGCCTGGTTGGAGGCTGCCCTGCTGGATTACCGCGGAGCGGTACTGTTCATTACCCACGACCGGCAATTTCTGCAGGCGCTGGCGACCCGCATTCTGGAACTGGATCGCGGTCAGCTGATCGACTGGCAGGGCGATTACCGCAGCTTCCTGGAGCATAAGGAGCAGCAGATGGAGGCGGAGGCCACGGCTAACGCTCTGTTTGACAAGAAGCTGGCGCAGGAAGAAGTCTGGATCCGTCAGGGCATCAAGGCCCGACGTACCCGTAACGAGGGCCGTGTTCGCGCGCTCAAGGCCATGCGCGAAGAGCGCGCTCAGCGTATCGAGCGTCAGGGCAAGGCGAGCTTCCAGATGGAAACCGCGGATGCTTCCGGCAAGCGGGTGATCGAACTGGAGCAGGTTACCTTCGGCTGGCCGGGTCAGGCGCCTCTGATACGGGATCTCACAACCCATGTGCTGCGTGGTGATCGTATTGGCCTGATCGGTAACAACGGTTCGGGCAAGAGCACGCTGTTGAAACTGATGTTGGGTCATCTGCAACCGACCAGTGGCACCGTGAAGCACGGCACCAAACTGGAGGTGGCTTACTTTGACCAGTTGCGCGACCAGTTGGATCTGGAAAAGACGGTTATCGATAACCTGTCCGAGGGGCGTGATTTCATCGAGATCAATGGCGCTCAACGGCATGTGATCAGTTATCTGGGTGACTTCCTGTTCTCCCCCGAGCGTACCCGTACACCGGTCAAGGCACTGTCCGGTGGTGAACGCGCCCGGTTATTGCTGGCGCGACTGTTCAGCAAGCCGGCCAACGTATTGGTGCTGGACGAGCCGACCAACGACCTGGATGTGGAAACTCTGGAGCTGCTGGAAGAAGTGCTGGATGGCTTCGACGGCACCGTGTTGCTGGTCAGCCACGATCGGGCGTTCCTGGATAATGTAGTGACCACCAGTCTGGTATTTGAAGGCCAGGGTAATGTACGGGAATACGTAGGCGGTTACGCCGATTGGCTGCGGCAGGGTGGGCGTGTCGAGATGCTGGCCGAGTGGGGCACCGAGGCCGACAGCAAACCGGTGGAGCCAACCCCTGTTGTGCAGCAGCCGGCGACACCGCAGCCTGCAGCGAGCAAGGTCAAGCTGAGTTACAAACTGCAGCGTGAACTGGATGCGCTGCCTGAATTGCTTGAGCGGCTGGAAACCGAACTGCAAGAATTGCAGCAACAGGCCAGCGATCCGCAGTTCTACCAGTTGCCCCACGAGCAAACGGCACCTGTATTGGCGGCGCTGAAAAGCAAGCAAGCGGAACTGGATGCGGCGCTGGAGCGGTGGGCTGAGCTGGAAGAGATGGCGGGCTGAAACAGCCGCGCCGCTCTTGCCGGGAGGTATTCAGGCGCTCACTTGCTGTCGTTGTTTTTGTGCAGACGCACGGCAATGACATCGCATGGGGCGCCATGCAGTACATCATTGGCAGTAGAGCCAAGCAGCAATGCCAGTCCGTGACGGCCGTGGCTACCGACCACAATCAGATCGCACTGGCACTCGCTGGCAACCCGATGGATTTCCTGGCGCGGGTGGCCGAAAGCGATCTGCAATTGGTCTTCGGGTAAGCCGTAATCGCCGGCAAACAGCTGCATGCGTTCACGCGCCTGTTCAAACTGTTGCTGCTGGAGCATGGATAGATCCATGGGTACATCGCCACCATAGGCCATGGCCAGAGGCTCGACCACGTGCAATATGGTGAGTTTGGCATCCAATGCCCGGGCCAGCTGCTGGGCGTGGTCAGCGACGGCGCGACATTCGTCGATCAGGTCTACCGCCACCAGCACATGTGAATAGAGCATGCGGGTTTCTCCTTGTTTAGGGAGCCGCTGAATACGGATGCGTTTTAGCATGGCGTGTTGTTCAGGGGTTCCGTCGCTGATCTTAGCAGTCTTTGCGAGCAGGTCTACAGTTGAATGGCTGGCGGCTGACCAAATTCCCCTTTTTGATGGAGCTGACGATGTTGACCTGGGTAATAGTCGGTCTGGTAGCAGCAGTCCTTATATCCAACCTGTTCAAACTGATGCCGCGCGGCCGTGAATTTCATTTGAATCGGCTGCGTGAGCAGGCCAGAACCAAAGGGCTGGCGGTGGAGTGGTTGCGTGAATCGCAGCGGGTCAATCAGCTGGAGGGCTGCATCGCCTATCGTATGCCGCTGGAGCGCTGCCGGCTGGATGCGGAATTCAGTTGTCGACGGGCTGAGGATGGTTGGCTATGGTTGAATGGCTCCGCCGATACACCGAACTGCCTGACGGTGTTGGAGCAACTGCCGGAGCAGGTGCGCGGTATCGACCGTCAGAGCCTATCCGTGGTGATCTATTGGCGGGAGCCGGATGATATTGCTGTACTGGAACAACTGGTAACGGCACTTCAGCCTCTGAAAACAACCGGGTAAGGGTGGTTTTTACCAGCTGCGGCCTTGTTCTTGACCGCATTTATTGCTGTTTTTTTTCGCTGTCATCTTTCCGTGGCACATTGACAATGGCGCGGTTTTCCATAAAGGTGTGCGTACCCGAATCAAACGAGCGTATGAATTTTGCCTGGCCGGCAGTATTCCATTGTTATCGGGAACTATCATGACACCGTCCGGCATCGGGCCGGGCAGTGTTTCTCATGTGCTTTCACAGCGTGGAGATCAGTTGATGATTTACGAAGGTAAAGCCATCACGGTTCAAATTCTTGAGGGCGGCATCGCCGAGCTGCGGTTCGATCTGCAGGGCGAGTCGGTCAACAAGTTCAATCAGGCGACCCTCGCCGAGCTCAAGGCAGCTGTTGACAAGATTCAGTCTGACAGCAGCATCAAGGGCGTTATCGTTACCAGTGGCAAGGACGTATTCATCGTCGGCGCCGACATCACCGAGTTTGTGCAGGCTTTCCAGCTGTCCGAGGAAGAGCTGGTTGCAGCCAACCTGGAAACCAACCGCATTTTCAATGCCTTCGAAGACCTGAACGTGCCCACCGTTGCCGCTATCAATGGTCTGGCATTGGGTGGTGGTCTGGAAATGTGTCTGGCCTGCGACTTCCGGGTCATGGCGCAGAGCACCAAGATCGGCCTGCCGGAAACCAAACTGGGCATCTACCCCGGCTTTGGTGGCACCGTACGCCTGCCGCGCCTGATCGGTGTGGATAACGCCGTTGAGTGGATCGCTGGTGGCACTGAGCAGCGTGCCGACAACGCCCTGAAAGTGCGTGCTGTGGACGCTGTTGTAGCTGATGACAAGCTGCGCGACGCCGCGCTGGACATGGTGCGTCGCGCCATCGCCGGTGAGCTGGACTTCCGCGCCAAGCGTCAGCCCAAGCTGGAAAAGATCAAGCTCAACACCATCGAACAGATGATGGCCTTCGAAACCACCAAGGGTTTCGTTGCCGGCCAGGCTGGCCCGAACTACCCGGCGCCGGTTGAAGCGATCAAGACCATTCAGAAGGCGGCTAACCATGGCCGTGAGAAGTCTCTGGAAATCGAAGCTGCCGGCTTTGCCAAACTGGCCAAGACCAGCGTTGCTGCGTCCCTGGTCGGTCTGTTCCTGAACGATCAGGCGCTGAAATCCAAAGCCAGGAAGTACGACAAGCAGGCTGGCGACGTGAAACTGGCCGCTGTGCTGGGTGCCGGTATCATGGGTGGTGGTATTGCTTACCAGTCCGCTTCCAAGGGCACACCGATCCTGATGAAGGATATCCGCGAAGAGGGTATTCAACTGGGTCTGGACGAAGCTGCCAAGCTGCTTGGCAAGCGCGTTGATAAAGGCCGCATGAAACCGGCTGATATGGCCAAGGCGCTGAACGCCATTCGCCCGACCATGTCCTACGGTGATTTCGGCAGCGTCGACATCGTTGTTGAAGCTGTTGTCGAGAACCCCAAGGTCAAGCACGCGGTGCTGGCTGAGGTTGAGCAATATGTGAAGGAAGACGCGATTATCGCTTCCAACACCTCGACCATCTCCATTACCTACCTGGCCCAAGCGCTGAAGCGTCCGGAAAACTTCGTCGGCATGCACTTCTTCAACCCGGTACACATGATGCCGCTGGTTGAGGTCATTCGTGGCGAGAAGTCCAGCGACAAGGCGGTTGCCACCACCGTTGCTTACGCCAAGAAAATGGGCAAGACGCCGATCGTGGTCAATGACTGCCCCGGCTTCCTGGTCAACCGTGTGCTGTTCCCGTACTTCGGCGGCTTTGCCCGTCTGATCGGCATGGGTGCTGACTTCCAGCGCGTTGACAAGCTGATGGAAAAATTCGGCTGGCCGATGGG
>CAYYUQ010000014.1:0-50833 GCA_964474945.1 uncultured Halopseudomonas sp.
CATGAGCCGTCACTGTCGCTCCATTAACCTGTTGCACTCAGTGTCTGCAACCGCCGTTGGATATCGTATTTTTCCCGGTGCGTCTGGAGTGGATGCGTGACTAAAACTGATCCGGATTTCCATTTATTCCGGGATTACCTCGAACGCACCTGTGGCATTGTATTGGGCGACAACAAACAATACCTGGTTACCAGTCGACTGGGTCGCTTGCTGGAGCAGCGCGAAATCGGCAGCCTTGGCGAACTGGTGCGTCGCCTACAGCAGCAACCCCATTCCGGCCTTCGTGAGTTGGTGGTCGATGCAATGACCACCAACGAGACACTGTGGTTTCGTGACGGTTATCCGTTCGAAGTACTGAAGTCCAGATTGATCCCCGAGTTTATCCGTAACCAGTCGGGTCAACGCCTGCGCATCTGGTCTGCTGCCTGCTCATCGGGGCAAGAGCCTTATTCTCTGAGCATGGCGGTGGATGAGTTTGAGCGGGCCAATCCGGGGCAGTTGCGCGGCGGTGCGCAGATCGTCGCAACCGAGATTTCCGCCAGCATGTTGAATGCGGCCAAGGCGGCGAGCTACGATAGTCTGGCCATGGCCAGAGGGCTATCCAGGGAACGTCAGGATCGTTACTTTGATCAGACTGCACCGGGTGAATGGACAGTCAAGGCGGCTCAGCGCAGCCGGGTGGAGTTTCGCCAGCTCAACCTGCTCGATAGCTACAGTATTCTTGGCAAGTTCGACATCGTGTTCTGTCGTAATGTGCTTATCTATTTCTCAGCAGATGTAAAGAAGGACATTCTGCGGCGCATCCATGCCAGCCTCAAACCGGGTGGCTATCTCATGCTCGGAGCGTCCGAAGCCTTGAACGGGCTGCCGGAGCTGTACAGTATGGTGCAATGCAATCCCGGTATCGTTTATCAGGCGCGTTAACTGACCGTTGACGCGGTCTTGCTGTCTCCCTTCCCAATCCCTCGTTATTCGTGCCCGGCAATACCGGCAAGCCAGCGGCAGAGTGACTGCCGCTGGCTTGCCGGTTGCCGTTGACGCATTGCCGCTCAGCGGAAATTCCTTGCCATGTGGGTTCCGCATTCGTGCTCAACTCATTGAATAATAAGGGATACATGTCTCTGGCATGGTGATTGCTAAGTAACAGGCAATGGAACGCTGGCCATCTCGGCCGTTGTGAGGATTGCCACATGAGTTTGAGTTTTGACCGAGCCCTTGGACTGCATGAGCAAGCACTGGCCTTTCGTGCTGACCGTGCGGCGGTGCTGGCGAACAATATTGCCAACGCTGACACGCCGAATTACAAGGCTCGCGATCTGGATTTTGCCAGCGTGCTGGAAGCCCAGCAGGGCGGCACTGATAAAACAGTGTCGATGGCACGTACCCATGCCGCTCATCTGCAGGTAGAAGGCTTTATCAATCAGGCAGCGGGCCTGCGCTATCGCACACCGCATCAGCCATCAATCGATGGGAATACCGTGGAAGTGCAGGCGGAACAGGCGCGCTATACGGAAAACGCTATCGACTTTCAGGCCAGCTTCACTTTCCTCAACAGCAAATTCAAGGGGCTCATGACAGCCCTGAGGGGAGATTGATCATGTCTCTTGACCAGATTTTCAACATTGCCGGCTCCGGCATGAACGCGCAATCAGTACGCCTGAACGCTGTGGCGAGCAATATTGCCAACGCTGAAACCGTCTCCAGCAGCATCGATCAGACCTACCGCGCACGTCAGGCGGTGTTTTCTACCGTGTTCACTGAGCAGCAGCAATCGCTGACAGGCACGCTGTTTGCACCCGAGCATCAGGCCGGACAGGGTGTGCGGGTGGCGGGCATCGTGGAATCGGACGCTGAACTGCAGGCGCGTTATGAGCCGGATCATCCGATGGCCAACGAAGAAGGCTATGTGTACTACCCCAACGTCAACGTGGTTGAGGAGATGGCCAACATGATGGCCGCTTCGCGCGCTTACCAGACCAATGTCGAAATCATGAATACCGCCAAGACCATGCTGCAGCGCGTGCTGACCCTTGGACAATAGGAGAGCTGTGGATGACTAACATCAGTGTCGGTAACAGTTTGCTCGATCAGTACCAGGTTGATCAGAGCCGCTTTGCCAAGGGTGACGAGCTGGGCAAGAACGAATTTCTTGAGCTGCTGGTAGCGCAGTTGAACAACCAGGATCCGCTGGCTCCTCAGGAGAACGGTGAGTTCATCGCGCAGCTGGCGCAGTTCAGCACAGTGGAAGGCATCGAGAAGATGAACACCAGTATCGATGCGATGGCCAGCAGCTTTCAGTCTTCTCAGGCGCTGCAGGCCTCTTCCATGGTCGGGCGCACTGTGGTGTTCCCGAGCGACATGGCCATGGTCGACCCGCAGGCAGGATTCAATGGCCAGTTGGTTCTGCCGCAAGGTAGCCCGGCGGTGATGGTTAATGTGTATGACGATGCCGGCAGCATGGTTGCCGCCGTCAACATGGGCGCTCTGGATACCGGTATTCATTCCTTCGCGTGGGACGGTCTGGATAATACCGGCAATCCCGTGCCGGCGGGTAAGTACCGCTTCGAGGCGCAGGCCAGCATCAACGGCGAAACCACCCAGTTGGCAACGCTGTTGCCGGCCAATGTGGACAGTGTCTCCCTCGGGGTGGGGCATGGCGGGGAAATGGTCCTCAACCTGGCTGGCCTGGGTAGTATCGGCCTGTCTGATGTATTCACAATTGGTAAATAACGTCGTCCGATAAGAGCGAACAGGAGTCGATCATGTCTTTCAATATTGGTCTCAGTGGTATCCGGGCGGCATCTTCCGATCTGAATATCACCGGTAACAACATCGCTAACGCCAGCACCGTTGGTTTCAAGAGTGCTCGTGCCGAATTCGGCGATGTCTATGCCGCGTCCATTCTGGGCACCGGATCCAACGTCCAGGGCAGTGGCGTGGTGCTGAATAACGTTGCGCAGAGCTTTGCTCAGGGCAATATCAACTTCACTAATAACAGTCTGGATCTGGCGATCAACGGTAATGGCTTCTTTGTAACCAGTAACAATGGTGCATTGAGTTACACCCGGGCCGGTTACTTTGGTACCGACCGTGAAGGATTCATAGTCAATAATCAGGGGGAGCGACTTCAGGGACATGGTGTCAATCAAGTCACCGGTAAGGTAACCGAAGGGGTGCCGACCGACCTGCGGGTGGATACGCGCGCGGCCAATCCCAATGCCACCACGATGGTGAAATCTACGCTGAATCTCAACTCCGCCAATACCAGATTGCCGATCATCGAAGTGGAGTACGAGCAGGCGCGGGAGGCGGCACTCCCTACACAGGAAGAGCTTGACCAGATCGATGCGGATAGCATCTTGGCGGGTGATGAGGCTTATGCTACAGCCTTGCCGGATCCGCTTCCCACCGATCCGGCAGAGCTCGCTGAAGCACAAGCGGCAGCAGAAGCAGCAAGGGAGGCAGCGTACCAGGCCGACCGCGGCGCAGCTATGGCTGATCGGTTGGCCGCCGCTGATGCGCTTGGTCTGCAGGCAGCCAGAGCCAGTTTCGATCCCAGTGACTCCTCAACCTACAACAGCTCAACTTCAGTGAGCGTGTACGATAGCCAGGGCAACGCCCATGTCATGTCCAAGTACTTCGTCAAGACTGGCAGTAACCGTTGGGATATGCATGTGCTGATCGACGGTAAAGCGGTGGCTCTATCGGACGATCCTGACGCACCAGCCCCAACAGCACCTGGTGCCATCCAGTTGGACTTCGACAGAATGGGGCAGCTGATCACCGATCAGCCCATCAGTATTGTTGGTTGGGAGCCGCTGGATAAGGCCGGTCAGCCTACAGGTGCCAGTTCGCCGGTTGATTTCAAGCTGAATCTCAGTGGCTCCACGCAGTATGCTGCGGCGTTCGCTGTCACTGCTGTCTCTCATGACGGTTACACCACTGGCGACCTGGCAGGTCTTGAGATTGATGATCAGGGCATGCTGATCGCCCGCTACACCAACGGTCAGACCCGTACGCAGGGTCAGCTGGTACTGGCCAGTTTTGGCAATCAGCAGGGGCTGACGCCGCTTGGCGACACAGCATGGGCGCAATCAAGCGCCTCTGGTGAGCCGGTGATCGGCGTCCCTGGTACCGGTACTCTGGGCGGTGTTCAATCCGGTGCGCTGGAGCAATCCAACGTGGACCTGTCGGAGATGCTGATCAACCTGATCGTGGCGCAGCGTAATTACCAGGCTAACGCCAAGACCATCCAGACCGAAGATGCGGTAACCCAGACCATCATCAACCTGCGCTGATGTCCTCCGCTGGTAGCGGCAATAGCGGCAAGTGACATTGCCGCTATTGCCGCTTTTCTTTTTGTGCTTATCCCAAGTCATTGATTAACCTGCATTTTGTTTCTTGATTCGAAGTTGGCATGAACTCTGCTTGAGTAAAGGTAACTTTATTCAGAACGGCAATTTCCCGTCGCCGGGTTGCCGAAGCGGAGCAGCAGCATGGACAAATCACTTTTCATTTCCATGAGCGGGGCCAGCCAGAACATGCTGGCCCAGCGAGCCCATGCTAATAACCTTGCCAACGTGGCTACCACCGGCTTTCGCCGGGATTTTGAACAAGCCCGTTCCATGCCGGTTTTTGGCGACAGTTTTCCGACGCGGGTATATGCCATGACCGAACGCCCTGGTACTGATCTGTCCTCTGGTTCGATGATGGAAACCGGACGCGATCTGGATGTTGCCATTAATGGCGAAGGCTGGATTGCCGTGCAGGCCCCGGATGGCTCGGAGGCTTATACCCGGGCCGGCAGCCTGCAAATTGATTTGTTTGGTGTGCTGCGCACCAGCAGTGGTTTACCGGTACTGGGTAATGCCGGACCGATTGCGTTGCCACCAGCAGACAAGGTGGAAATCGGTACGGACGGCACTATCACTTTCCGCGCGCAGGGCGAGGCTCCGTCCGTACTGGCGGAGGTTGATCGCATCAAACTGGTGCGGCCCGAGCAGACCATGCTCAAGGGGGCGGATGGCTTGATGCGCACCCCGGACGGCCTCGAACAGCCGGCGGATGGCGCCGTTACCCTGGTCACCGGATTTCTTGAAGGCAGCAACGTCAACGCGGTGGAAGAAATGACCGCCATGCTGTCGTTGGCGCGTCAGTTCGAGCTGCACGTCAAGATGATGCGCACCGCCGAAGAAAACGCCCAGACCACCAACAAGCTTTTGCAGATCAGTTAAGCGGATTTTCACCAGGCCGGCAGCAGACTGACCGGCGAGGAGATAACACATGCACGCAGCACTTTGGGTAAGCAAGACCGGGTTGTCCGCTCAGGACACCATGCTCACCACTATTTCCAATAACCTGGCCAACGTCTCCACCACCGGCTTCAAGCGTGATCGTCCGGAGTTTGCGGATCTGCTGTATCAGATCAAACGCCAACCCGGTGCGCAGAGCACGCAGGACACCCAATTGCCCTCGGGTTTGCAACTGGGTACTGGTGTACGGGTGGAAGGTACGCAGAAAATCTTCACCGCCGGCACGCTGCAGACCACTGAGCAGCCGCTGGATATGGCCATCAATGGTCGGGGCTTTTTCCAGATCCTGATGCCTGACGGCAACATCGGTTATACCCGTGACGGCAGTTTTCATCTGGACTCCGATGGCCGCATCGTTACCTCCAATGGCTATCCGCTGGAGCCGGGCATGGATCTGCCGCAGGATGTGCAGACCTTCACCGTCGGTGAAGATGGCACGGTTTCCATATCCGTATTCGGTGATGCGGGTGTGCAGGAGTTGGGGGTGATTCAGACTGCCGACTTCATCAACCCGGCCGGATTGCAGGCCATTGGTGGAAACCTGTTCCTGGAAACCGCTTCCAGTGGCGCACCGCAGGTTGGTAACCCCGGTGAGAACGGGCTGGGTACGGTGCTGCAGAACACCCTGGAAAATTCTAACGTCAGCGTGGTCGAGGAGCTGGTGAACATGATCACCACCCAGCGTGCCTATGAAATGAACTCCAAGGTCATTTCCACCGCCGACCAGATGCTGCAGTACATCAGCCAGAACCTGTAATTGAAGGTTCGGGGAGTAAATGAGATGAAAGCCCTGCGTGCCACCTTGTTGCTGTTATGTCTGGCCAGCCTGGCGGCCTGTGTGCAGACTCCGCCGAAGCCGGATGATCCAGCCTATGCACCCGTGATGCCGCGCACGCCCATGCCGCAGGAGCTGAACAACGGTGCTATCTACCAGGCGGGTTTTGAAACCAACCTGTTTGAGGATCGCAAGGCTCATCGTGTGGGTGACGTCATTACCGTGGTGCTCACCGAGCGCATGGCTGCAAAGAAGAAGGCCGAGAATGAGATCAATAAGAGCAGCAGCGCCAGTATCGCCAACCCAATGCTGTTTGGCCGTAGCGGCATTGCCGGGATCAATACCGGTGTCGAGCTGGGCGGGAGCAGTGATTTCAACGGTGAGTCGGACGCCAACCAGAGCAACAGCCTGACCGGCTCGATCACGGTAACGGTCGCCAATGTACTGCCCAACGGGTTACTGGCAGTACGCGGCGAAAAGTGGATAACCCTGAACAATGGCGATGAGTTGATTCGCCTGTCCGGCCTTATCCGTCCGGACGATGTGGGTGCCGATAACAGCGTGCCATCCACCCGTATTGCCGATGCGCGTATTACCTATTCCGGTACCGGCGCTTTCGCTAACGCCAGCAAGCCTGGCTGGTTGAGCCAGTTCTTCATGAGCCCGGTGTGGCCGTTCTAGGAGAAAGTCCATGCGTACATTGCTGATATGTCTGTGTCTGGCGCTGATCAGTCCGCTGGTTCAGGCTGAACGCCTGAAAGACATCGCCAGTATCGCCGGCATCCGCAGTAACCAGTTGATCGGTTATGGCCTGGTAGTAGGTCTGGATGGCTCGGGTGATCAGACTACCCAGACGCCATTTACCGTGCAGACGTTCAATAACATGCTCACCGAATTCGGCATTACTGTACCGCCGGGCACCCGTATCCAGATGAAGAACGTTGCCGCGGTAGCTATTCATGCGGATCTGCCGCCGTTCTCCAGCCCTGGACAGAGCATCGACATTACCGTGTCCTCGATCGGTAACGCCAAGAGCCTGCGCGGCGGTAGCCTCTTGATGACGCCTCTGAAAGGGATCGACGGCCAGGTTTATGCTATTGCTCAGGGCAACCTGGTGGTCGGCGGTTTTGGTGCCGAAGGTGCTGACGGCTCCCGGATCACCGTCAATGTGCCCAGCGTAGGGCGCATTCCCAATGGCGCGACAGTCGAACGGGCGGTCGCCAATCCCTTTGCCAATGGCGATCATCTGGTGTTCAACCTGAATCGGCCGGATTTCACTACCGCCAAACGGGTCGTCGATCAGATCAACAGCACCTTTGGCCCGGACGTAGCCCAGGCGATGAACGCCGGCTCCATCCGTGTGCGTGCGCCGCTGGATCCCAACCAGCGGGTGGATTACCTGTCGATGGTTGAGAATCTGCAGGTAGAGCAGGGCAATGCCACCGCAAAAATCGTTATCAACTCGCGTACCGGCACCATCGTGATTGGTCAGGATGTGCGTGTGCAGCCCGCAGCAGTGACCCATGGCGGCCTGACGGTAACCATCAGTGAGAACTATCAGGTCAGTCAGCCAGAGCCTTTCAGCGCTGGCCAGACGGTGATCACCCCCAGCTCGCAGATCAGTATTGAAGAAGGCGATAGCCGCATGTTCGTCTTCAATCCCGGCGTGTCGCTGGACGAGATTGTCCGCGCGGTAAACCAGGTGGGCGCTGCTCCGGGGGATCTGATGGCGATCCTCGAAGCCCTGAAGCAGGCCGGCGCGTTGAATGCTGACCTGGTTGTTATCTGAGGAACCCTGACATGAATAGCCCCAGTCTCAGCTACACCGACCTCAACTCCATGGCGCAGATGAAAAGCGGCGGCAAGGCGGACAGTCCGGAAAATATGGAGCGGGTGGCGCGGCAGTTCGAGTCGCTGTTTCTCAACGTCATGCTCAAGAGTATGCGCGATGCCAACCAGGCGTTTGCCGAGGGTAACCCACGGAATACCCCGCAAACCCGTTTCTATCAGGATATGTACGATAACCAGATGGCTGTGCACCTGTCTGAAAAGCAGGGCATGGGTCTGGCCGATGTCATGTTGCGCCAACTGGTGCCGCAGAAGACCGGGCCGGCAGTGGTCGCGACTGCTGCTCCTGCTGCCGATAGCGTAACGGATCGGGAGGATCACTCCGCACTGCTGGCCCGTCGGCGGCTGGGTATCAGTTTGGGTCATGGCGAAGTGACGCTGGGGCAGTCAACGCCTGCCAGTCAGCCTGCCAGTACAACGGCTGAGCCGACTGGCCGTACTGTGGTGGTAGAGCCGGCTGGCCAATGGCAGCCGATGCGCGGGGTACGCGCGGCCGAGCGTAATGCGGCCAGTGCTGCCACGAATATGCCCGGCCGATTTGACAGTCCCGCTGAGTTTGCAACGGCCATGCTGCCGATGGCGCAAAAGGCTGCTGCACGCCTGGGCGTGGATCCGCATTATCTTGTAGCCCAGGCGGCGCTGGAGACCGGGTGGGGCAAGTCGATCATCCGTAACGGCGACGGCACCAGCAGTCACAACCTGTTCGGTATCAAGACCCATGGCCAGTGGCAGGGTGATTCGGCAAACGTCCTGACCAGCGAATACCGTGACGGTGTGCGTCAGCAGGAGCGTGCCAGCTTCCGCAGTTACGATTCCTTCGAGCAGAGTTTCAATGATTATGTGGACTTTCTGCATCGTAACGGACGTTACACCCAGGCGCTGAAGCGTACCGAGAGTGGTGATGTGTTCTTCCGCGAATTGCAGGCTGCGGGATACGCTACCGACCCGCGTTACGCCAGTAAGGTCTCGCAGATCGCGCGCAAGCTGATCAGTGAGAACACCACCGCAGCGGTCAGCCCGGCAACCAACCAGGATAGGGCATAAGTATGGCGGATCTGTTCCAGGTAGGTCTCAGCGGGCTGCGTGCCGCACAGACGCATCTGTCGGTAGCCGGGCAGAACATCACCAACGTCAATACGCCGGGTTATAGCCGTCAAACAGCCGTGCAAAGCACCATTCCGGCCAGCTTCACTGGCGCCGGCTATATGGGCAACGGCACCAAAATAGATGACGTACAGCGCATCTATAATCAGTTTCTGACCAATCAGGTGCGCACGACCACCTCCGCGGCAGCATCGAATCTGGCCTACAACGTCCAGATTGAGGAGCTGAACAACACCCTGTCCAGTACCGCCTCGGGTATCAGCAGTGGTCTGCAGAATTACTTTGATGCCTTGCAGACTGTGGTGGAAGATCCGGCCAGTCTGCCGGCACGGCAGTTGTTTCTATCCGAAGCCCAGGGTTTGGCCGGGCGTTTCAACTCGGTACACCAACAGCTATCCACGCAGAACCGCCTCATCAATGATCAGATGGGCAACATCGCTCAACAGGTAACGCGGCTGGCCCAATCGGTAGCCGGTTATAATGACGCTATCACCAAGGCTGCTGCCAACGGTGCGATGCCCAACGACTTGCTGGATGCCCGTGACGAGGCTATCCGCCAGCTCAGCGAGCATGTTGGCATCACCGTAGTGAATCAGGACGACCAGAGCGTTAACCTGTTTATCGGTTCCGGACAACCTCTGGTAATCGGCAAGGAGGCCTCGGTGCTGCAGGCTGCCCCAGGCTTGTCTGACCCGTTACGGGTTGAGATTCGTCTGGTCACCGGAAATGCAGCGCAGGATGTGACCGGCCTGATCAGCGGCGGCGAGCTGGGCGGCCTGCTCAACTACCGTGGCGGTGTGCTGGATTCGACGCTGAACGCGCTGGGGCGCATGTCATTGACCATGGCCAACGAGTTCAACCAGCAGTTGAGCAAGGGGCTGGATCTGAACGGCGAGGCAGGTAGAGCGCTGTTCAACGATATCAACAGCCCCGAATTGCTGGATCTGCGTAGCCGGGGGCGTGACAGCAACCAGTCTCTCAATGCATTGCGGGTAGAAATAGCCAATACCGCCGAGTTGAGCACCTCTGACTACGAAGTGGCATTCACTGGCGACAGTACCTTTACCGTACGCCGGCTGAGCGATAACCAGATGGTAGGCTCCTATGATATGTCGGTGACCGACTCCGAACAGCCGGGATATCCGGCGTTTGAGGGGCTGGATCTGGGCGGCAGTCCTGACACGGGCTATGTCTCTGGTGATCGGTTCCTGCTTACGCCCACCCGTTCAGCGGCGCAGAACCTGAGCGTGGTGATGACTGATCCACGGCAACTGGCCTTCGCTGCGCCCATGGTGGCAGATGCGGGTCTGCAGAACCGGGGCAGCGGCAGCATTACCCAGCCGGTTTTGCTCGGTGGAGCGCAGCCGCCGAATATGAGCCAGCTGGCTGCTGATGTTGGTGAACAGGGGATTCAATTCAGTTATGTCTTCGATGCCGCTGACGGTACCGGCACGCTGACGTTATCGGCTGATCCAGGGCCGGTAACCCCAGCCACCATCACCATTGCGTCCCCGGGGGCAGCGCAGAAAATCGAGTGGGAAGTTGACGGTCAGGCGTTCAGCCTGACCCTGTCGGGCAAACCTCAGGATGGCGACACCTTCAGCGTTAAATTCAATGAAGGCGGGGTAGCCGATAACCGCAACGCATTGTTGATGTCAGAATTGCAAAACCGTCCGGTTATGGGCAAGGACGGCGATGCTCGCGGGTTCTCGTTGCTGGATGGTTACGGGGAAATGGTGCAACGGGTTGGCACGCTGACAGCCCAGTCGCGCACCGAGACCGAAGCCAACGTAGCCATGCTGACCCAGGCGACCAATAACCGTAACTCGGTGTCCGCAGTCAACCTCGACGAAGAGGCGGCCAGCCTGATTCAGTATGAGCAGTACTACAACGCCTCGGCGCAGATCATTCAAGTTGCGCGCACGGTGTTCGATACATTGATCAACACCATGCGCTGAGGGTGAACCATTATGCGTATATCGACCATTCAGGTATTCAATACCGGCGTCAGGGGCATTCAGGACAACTATGCTGCCGCTGTCCGCACCCAGGAACAGGTCAGCTCTGGCAAGCGCATTCTCTCGCCAGCAGATGACCCGGTGGCCTCGGTGCGCCTCTTGCAACTGGAGCAGGAAGCCAGCAAGTTGAGCCAGTACAAGGACAACATGACCGCGGCCAAAAATGGCCTGACCCAGCAGGAGGCCGTGCTCAATTCGGTCAATAATCTGTTGCAGATGGTGCGCGAGACCGCGTTGGAATCGGGCAACGGAGCGCTGGATGCGGGCGGGCGCAAAGCCCTGGCGCAGGAACTGGCGGAGCGTGAAGAGGAGCTTTATGGCTTGCTCAATAGCCAGAATGGCCGGGGAGAGTATCTGTTTGGCGGTTACCAGAGTGACAGTCAGCCCTTTGTTCGCCAGGCCGATGGCAGCTACAGCTACGAGGGTGATGAAGGGCAGCGTTCGATTCAGATCGGAAGCGCCAAGATGATCGCTCTGAATGACAATGGCAAGACGCTGTTTGCGGATGTAACCAACGTCAACCGAGTGGATACCTCCGCCAACCTGGTCGATACCGGTGAGACCCGCGACGCCCGCATCTCCCTCGGGGTGGTGGAGGACAAGGGCCGCTACGATACCGAGTTCTACCCCCAGGGCAGTGTCGGCATTAGTATTATCGGCGATGCCAATGGCGACGCTGCGGGCTACGAAATCCTCGATACCAACGGCAATCCCGTCGTGCCGCCGGTAACCGGTGATCTGAAAGCCAATGCCAACGGCAGCTATGAAATTCGCTTTGCCGGTGTCGTGGTTACGCTGGATGGTGAACTGGCCGCCGGGGATGAGTTTGCCTTGAGCGTTGGCAGTGGCGACCAGACAGAAAAGCGCAGCGTACTGGATAGTATTCGTCTATTGCGCGAAACACTGGAAAACACCGATGACAGCCCTCACGGCAAGCTGGAACGTCGGGATATGCTGGCTATCAGCGTGCAGAACATCGATAACGCCATGGATCAGGTGATGGGCGTGCAAACCAGTCTTGGTGCGCGCCTCAACGTCATCGAATCCACTCAGTTTGAGAACGATGAGGCTTCTCTGATCAACACCCAGGTGCAATCCGGGCTGGCTGATCTGGACTATGCCGAAGCCCTGAGCCGCCTGAGCATGCAGAGCATTGTGCTGGAGGCGGCGCAGCAGAGTTTCGTCAAGATCAACGGGCTGAATCTATTCAACTTCCTGCGCTGATCATGAAAACTGCTCGGCGTCCTCCAGCGGTATTTTCAGATAGCGGCTGCCGCTGGACTCGGCGCAAGGCAGCCGCCCAGCGCAGATGTTGACCTGAATTGACGGCAGTAATAATGCCGGGGCGGCCAATGACGCATCACGCTGTTCGCGCATGCTGGCGAACTGCTGCTTTTCGATGACTGAGTACGCGTGCACATTCTTCTTTCGTTGTTCTGATGGTATGGGTCGCTTGATCAAAGAAGCCGCGAATATGAGGGCTGGCAGGCAGGGTTGCTCCTGATAAGAGTCGCTTGTATGATTTGTTATATTAGTATAGTCTAAATTAGTAAATCGTGAAGTAGGTTGATATGTCTTTGAGCGGGAAAGATGCAGAGTTTTTTGCCGAAGGTGCTGCCCGAGCGGCGGCGCTGTTGCGTGCGGTAGGTAATGAGCACCGTTTGTTGGTGCTGTGCCTGTTGGCCAGCCAAGAGGAAATGACCGTCGGCGAACTACGCCAGTGCGTAACGCTGAGCCAGTCGGCGCTGTCCCAGCACTTGGCAAAAATGCGTGACGAAGGTTTGGTGACATACCGGCGTGAGGCACAGGCACTGCATTATCGTATTGCTGATCCTAATGTTGAGCAGCTACTGGCGACCCTCAAGGCCCTGTTCTGTCCCTGATTGAAACTTGCAGGAGAAAGCCCATGTCGTTGAAATCCATTACGCCGGAAGCGGCGCGCCAGTTGTTGGAGCAGGGCGCGGTGCTGGTGGATATCCGTGCTGCAGACGAATATGCCCGCGAACACATCCCCGGTGCCCGGCATATGCCGGTAGACCAACTCAACAGCGGACAGAAGCCGTTTGGTGACGCTAACGCTGTGATCTACCACTGCCGCGCCGGGCAGCGGACTGCCATGAACGCAGCCAAGTTGGCGAGCTGTGTCAGCTGTGAGGCTTATATGCTCGACGGCGGGTTGGACGCCTGGAAGCGTGCGGGGCTTCAGGTTGAAGCCGATCCTGGTCAGCCACTGGAGCTGCAGCGCCAGGTGCAGATTGCTGCGGGTTCACTGGTTCTGCTGGGGGTGTTGCTGGGCTACCTGGTCTCGCCCTCGCTGTTCGTGATTTCCGGGTTCGTCGGTGCCGGGCTGATATTTGCTGGCATTTCAGGCTTCTGTGGCATGGCGCGCCTGCTGCAGGCGATGCCATGGAACCGTCGGGCTATTAAAGGCAGCTAGTTCTGAGCATCCAGTGTGCGCTCGTTATCAGCCAATCGTTCAAGGATCGGGCAATCCGGGCGCTCATCACCCAGGCAGCAGCTGGCCAGCTGTGAGAGGCTGGCGTGCATTGCCTGCAAACCGGCGATTTTTTCCTCCAGCTCATGCAGGTGCTCGCGCGCCAGCTGTTTGACTACCGCGCTGCTGCGCTCGCGATCCTGCCACAGCGCCAGCAATTGACTGATCTGCTCAATGGAAAAACCCAGACTGCGTGCCCGCTGGATGAAGCGTAGGGTATGCAGATCCTGTTCGTTGAACAGCCTATAGCCAGCAGCCGTGCGCAGTGTGCCGGGTAATAAACCAATCTTCTCGTAATGCCTGATCATGCGCGGCGTCAGGTTACTGGCTTTGGCCGCCTGGCTGATGTTCATTGATTACTTCCCTCTCACGTGATTGCTCACTGGGGCTGGATTTCTGCTCGGCATCGGTTTTGCGCTCAGGAAGTGTCAGGCCGACCTTACTGACCCACTCATCCTCGACTTCTGCCACTGTCCATGTGATGCCGTTCCACTCTACCGTATCACTGAATACAGGATAGCCGCCGAACTGCCGGGTAAAAAACTCCGTCAGGGTCTGTTGGCGCATATCCTCGGGCACATCGAAACTGTAAAAAGCACCGACATCGCCCAGCAGGGCGCTGCCATCCATGATGACATCCCCAAACAGTTGCCGTTGATTCAGATGACGCGGGGTATTGACCGTGCTGAATAGCCTCGACAAGGCTGGCAGATGCTTGGCTCGGCCGATGACGCACACCACATCGTTGAGTTCCAGACGGGTACTGCCTGAGGGATGCAGCAATTTCTTGCGTCTGAATATCGCAGCGATGCGGGTGTCCGGAGGCATATTCAAATCGCGCAATTGGACACCAATGCACCATTTCGCCTGGTTCAGCTGATACACCATGAGCTCATGATCGTTTTCGACGGCAATATCCAGACTGGTGCGATGAAGTGGTTCCGGGCTGGGCGGGATTTCTACCCGGCATAGACGGGCCGCAATGGGCAGGCTGGCGCCTTGCAGCAGCAGTGACACCAGTACCACCACGAAGGCGATATTGAATAGCAGCTGTGCGTTTTCCAGACCGGCAACCAACGGAAAGATGGCCAGCATGACCGGAACGGCGCCGCGCAGCCCGACCCAGCTTATGAAGATGCGCTCGCGCCATGAAAAGGAAAAGGGTGCAAGACAGATCATCACCGCGATCGGGCGTGCGACCAGAATGATGAAGAAGGCAATGGCCAGCGCCGGAAGGGCGATGGACAGCATTTGTGAGGGTGTCACCAACAATCCGAGCATGAGAAACAGGCCGATCTGGCTCAGCCAGGCCATACCGTCCTGCATGTGCAGGATATTCTGCAGGCTGCGTAGTTTGCGGTTGCCCAGCACCAGTCCGGTAATGAAGATCGCGAGGAAGCCGCTCCCGCCGAGAACGTTGGTGAGCGCGAACACCAGGATGGCTCCGGCGGTAATCAGCAGCGGATACAAACCGGTATCCAGCTTCATCCGGTTGACCAGCCAGGTAAGCAGAACGCCGCCAATCGCGCCGCATACGCTGCCAATACCGAACTGCTGAACGAACAAGCCAAGGAATGACCAGCTGAAGCTGGTTTGCCCTGCGGCGAGCATTTCTACCAGCGTAATGGTAAGGAAAATAGCCATCGGGTCGTTGGAGGCGGATTCAATTTCCAGTGTGGCACTGACTCGCTTCTTCAGGTTGAGCCCCTTGCCCTGCAGCATCGAGAACACCGCTGCGGCATCCGTTGAGCCAACGATGGAGCCGAGCAACAGACCTTCAATCCAATGGAGATCCAGTAGCCAGGCCGTGGCCAGACCGGTCAGCAAAGCGCTGATCAATACGCCAAGGCTGGCCAGTGATAGCGAGGGCGCAAGGGCAACCTTGAAATTCTCCGCCCGGGTATGCATGCCGCCATCCAGCAGGATAATCGCCAGTGCGAGGCTGCCAACCACATAAACGGTATCGGTGTTATCGAAAGCGATCCCGCCAATTCCCTCTTCGCCAGCCAACATGCCTACCACCAGAAACACCAGCAACAGGGGAATGCCGAGGCGGGAAGACATCGAGCTTGCCAGGATGCTGATAGCGAGCAGCCCGGCGCAGATCAGAAACAGCGTATTCATTACTTCCATCAGCGCATGGATCCCACGATCAGTTCGATAAAGGAATAGTACATTACCAGCTCCGGGGTTTGTGTCGCAGTGGATCCAGTAACGCGGACAGGCCGTTATGATCTATCTCTTGCATCAGTTCCAGTAGACGACCTGTTTCTCCTCCCGGAAAGCCTTCCCGAGCGAACCAGTTGAGATAATGACCAGGCAGGTCGGCGATCAGCCGGCCCTTGTATTTGCCGAAGGGCATTTCGCGGGTAACCAGCAACTGCAGGTCTTCGGGACGCATGGATACAGCTCCAACCTTAATGTGCGGTGATTATAGCGTCGTCGGGTGCATGATTGACCTTGCAGAGCATCCATCACATGATTCCGTTGGAGAAATTGGGTTGTATCTTGTGCGCAAGCCGTTACAATAGCGCGGCCCTCACATGCAGGGCACGTTATGGTGACCCTGTCGGTCCCCTCGCAACGATTCGCCGTGAACCCGGTCAGGCCCGGAAGGGAGCAGCCGCAGCGGTTATATCGTGTGCCGGGGTGTGGCTGGCAGGGTTGCCACCCATAACGAATCCCACCTTGTTTCCTTGTTCCATGTCAGTTTTTCCCCGGGCGGGAATCTCGCATTTGCTGCGCTCTTTGGGGTACAGTAGCTGCTTGTAAATGACACCGGATAGCAGCCTCCCGATGAGTTACCAGGTATTAGCCCGCAAATGGCGTCCGCGCCTTTTTCGTGAAATGGTCGGCCAGACCCACGTGCTGCAGGCGCTGATCAATGCCCTGGATCACAATCGCCTGCACCACGCCTATCTGTTTACCGGCACCCGGGGTGTCGGCAAGACCACCATCGCGCGGATTCTGGCCAAATGCCTGAACTGCGAAGCGGGCGTCAGCTCCGAACCCTGTGGTGTGTGTTCCGCCTGTAAGGAAATTGACGAAGGTCGTTTTGTTGACCTGATTGAGGTCGACGCTGCCAGTCGCACCAAGGTCGAGGATACCCGCGAGCTGCTGGACAACGTGCAATACGCACCGTCCCGTGGACGCTTCAAGGTCTATCTGATCGACGAAGTGCACATGCTTTCCAGCCACAGCTTCAATGCTCTGCTGAAGACCCTGGAAGAGCCCCCGGCACATGTAAAATTCCTGCTGGCCACTACCGATCCGCAAAAGCTTCCGGTCACCATCCTGTCCCGCTGCCTGCAGTTCTCGCTGAAGAATATGCTGCCGGAGAAGGTTGTCGAGCATCTGCGCCATGTATTGGCTGAAGAGCAGGTTCCCTTTGACGATGAGTCGCTGTGGCTGCTCGGCCGTGCTGCCGATGGCTCCATGCGTGATGGGTTGAGCCTGACCGATCAGGCTATCGCCTTTGGTAATGGTGAGCTCAGGGTTGCCGAGGTGCGCAGCATGCTCGGTACCATCGACCATGGACAGGTATTTGGTTTGCTCAACGGCCTGGCCAGCGGCGATGCCCGTGGCCTGCTGGCTGCTGTCGCCGAATTGGCAGAGCAGGGCGCCGATTTTGCTGGAGTGCTTGCTGAGCTGATTTCTACCTTGCAGCGCGTCGCCATCGCCCAGGTACTGCCCGAGGCGGCTGATAACAGCCTGGGTGACCAGCAGCGCGTGCTTGAATTGGCGGGGCGGATCAGCGCCGAGGATGTGCAGCTGTTCTACCAGTTGGCCTTGCATGGTCGCCGGGATTTGCCCTTGGCTCCGGATCCTCGGGGCGGCTTTGAAATGACGCTGCTGCGCATGCTGGCGTTCCGCCCTGGCACCTTGCAGCATACCGGCCCGACGGCAGAGCGGGTAACCGCGCCACCGGCGAGCACGGAACCTCCAGCCGAGCCGGCTTCGGGAAAGTCGCCGGGAATCAGCCAGGCCAGGCCTGATCCCACAGCAGACCGGCCGGCAGCACAAGCAGCGCCTGCTGGCGAGGTTGTTGCCCTCGATACCGTTACGGCGATTATTGAGCAGCCGATACCGGCGCCTCCGACTGCCATGGCTACGCCGGCCGCGCCCGCGCAACCATCGGTGCCGCCAGCGGCGGTGCAACCAACTGCGCCCGAGCTGCCCGAACCCGTTGCGCCTGTAGCATCCCCTCAGCCGGATGAGCCGCCCGCGTGGTTGGACGGGCCTCCGCCGGATGACAGCTATGATCCGGATCATGCTGACGATGACGTTGACGTCACGCCTTATCTGGGCGACTGGCAAGCGGAAGAAGAGCCTGTCGTTCAGCCGCAGGCGGCGGTTGCAGACGTCAGCGATCTGCCCCCGGCGACAGGTCTGGCGGCCCGTTGGCTGGAACTGTTCCCCCGTCTTGGCGTCGCCGGGCTGACGCAGAGCATCGCCGCCCATTGTCAGCTGGTAACCGTTGACGATGCCGTCTGGCAGTTGCATCTGGATCCGGGCCACAGCGCCCTGTACAACGAAAACCATCGCCAGCGTCTGCAGAAGGCTCTGGTTGAACTGGAGGGCCAGCCGCTGACTCTGGAGGTCAGAGTTCAAGCTCCGGATCAGGAAACCCCGGCGGTTGCCGCCGCACGGCGACGTGTCGCTCGCCAGCATGAAGCCGAAACCAGTATTCATAATGATCCGCTGGTGCAGGCACTGATCAATGATTTTGCAGCGCAGATCTGTGCTGACAGTATTCGTCCGATAGACGCCTGAAAATTGAGGATATAAAGATGATGAAAGGTGGCATGGCGGGCCTGATGAAGCAGGCCCAACAGATGCAGGAACAGATGAAAAAAATGCAGGAAGAACTGGCTGACGCTGAAGTTACCGGTCAGTCCGGAGCGGGCCTGGTCTCTGTCATCATGACCGGTCGTCACGATGTGCGTCGGGTTAATATCGATGACAGCCTGATGGCTGAAGATAAGGAAGTGCTGGAAGATTTGATTGCTGCGGCAATCAATGACGCGGTGCGCAAGCTGGAAAAGAACAATCAGGAAAAAATGGCCGGCATGACCGCCGGGCTGAATCTGCCTGACGGCTTCAAGATGCCCTTCTGAGTGGATGTCCTGACATCATGAGTTTCAGTCCGCTGATTCGGCAATTGATTGATGCGTTACGGGGTCTGCCTGGTGTGGGCCCGAAGACCGCCCAGCGTATGGCGTTGAATCTGCTGGAGCGGGATCGGCAGGGCGGGCGTCAGCTTGCCCATGCGCTGGATGCAGCCATGGACGGCGTTGGCTATTGCCAGCGCTGTCGTACCCTGAGTGAGACCGAGATTTGTGAGCTGTGTCATGACCCGCGCCGTGACGATAGTCTGCTCTGCGTATTACAGAGCCCGGCGGACGTCTGGGCCGTCGAAATGGCTGGCAGCTTTCGTGGGCGCTACTTTGTGCTCAAGGGGCATCTATCCCCCATTGATGGTCTGGGTCCGGATGAAATCGGTATTCCCGCGCTGATTCAGCGACTGGAAGGCAGCACCGTCAGCGAAGTGATTCTGGCGACCAACCCGACCGTTGAAGGGGAAGCCACAGCCCATTACATCGCTGGATTACTCAAACCGCAGGGTATTCGCGTGTCACGGATTGCCCACGGCGTACCGCTGGGTGGTGAGCTGGAGTTTATCGATGGCGGCACGCTGGCCCACGCATTGGCGGGTCGCACGCTGATAGGCTAGCAGTACTGTCGCGGCGACCTGTCATATCAGTCGCCGCCTGACAGTCATGCGAGGTGTTCAGTTGGCCTCGGCGTTCTTCTGTTCCAATTCCTGAATGACACGGTCATAGGCAGCACAAGCGCCATGATCGCTGCGCGTCGGCTCCCGCTGTTGCAATTCCTTCAACTGCTCATGCAAACGGGCAGCCTTATCCGGATCACCATTGGCGATGCGGTGGATGGTCATGGCGGTTTCTTCCGCCTTTTTCAGGGCTTCTTCCGGTGTGCACACAGTGGGAGTGGTTGTTTCAGCCGATACCGCAGTAGCCAGGCCCAGCAGGGCGGCCAGAATCAGGGGGGAGCGCAGTTTCATCAGTTACCTCATCGAACCCGCTTGGGTATATAGTTCATCTATATTAGTCCTTTGTCCGATATCCTCCAAGCGCGACAGGCCGGGTGCGTCACCCGGTAGCAGCGGATAATCAGTCGTCCCGGCTCAGTGTCTGCAGCATTTCGGCGGGTACATCGCGACGGTGAGCCAGGCTGGTGTCGGCAGTGTCGGGGTGAAATACGATCACCACTTCGCCGCGTTCGATCTGTCGCCGCAGACGCTCGACCCGCTGTTCCAGGCTGGCTTCATAACCATTATCGGTGCCATCGCGGGTAACAAAATCCTCCAGCAACCGCTGTAGCGTTTCTGGATCGAGCAGGGTATGGGGTATCAGCATGATGTCTACTTCCGGATGACAATCTGAGCAGGGCGAGGCTGGATACTCCAGCGCAGCGTAGCGTCAATGATACACTGTCAGCTTTTCCTTGCCTTCGCGGTGTTCATGATTACAGATCCACTTTTCTACTTGTGCGCGATCCCCGCTGTACTTCTTTACGGAATTGCCAAGGGCGGTTTTGGTGGCAATATCGCTATCCTGTCGGTGCCCCTGATGACCTTGGTCATGCCACCGCAACAGGCCGCGGCAATTCTTCTGCCCATTCTGTGCACCATGGATCTGGTGGCTCTGCGCACTTTCAGAGGACGTTGGAGCAAGGCTAATCTGCGTATCATCATCCCGGCGGCGCTGCTGGGTACCTTGCTGGCGTGGATCAGCTTCCATTGGATGAGCGAAGCCCATATTCAACTGATGATTGGCATCATCGCGCTGAGCTTTACGCTGAATATCTGGCTGCGCCGGGGGGAGCAGCCGATGAAAGGGGTAAGCCGTTGGCGCGGTGGCCTGTGGGGAACCATCGCCGGCTTTACCAGCTTCAGCATCCATGCCGGCGGCCCTCCGATCAATGTGTATCTGCTGCCGCAGAAGCTGGAAAAGACATTGTTGATGGGCACCATCGCGGTGTTCTTCGCGGTGGTCAACTTTGCCAAGATACCGTTCTATATCCAGCTGGATTTGTTTGATACCAGCAACCTGCTGACCGCTCTGGTGTTGCTGCCGCTGGCGCCTATCGGTATCCGTCTGGGCTTCTGGATGCTGCAGCGCACCAACCAGGAGCTGATCTATCAGCTGTGCTACATCTTCCTGTTCTTCACCGGCTGCAAGCTCTTCTACGACGGGGCCAGTACGCTGTTCAGCTGATTACTGGCCGCGAATCAGTTGCCGGAGCATGAAGCGGTTGGGGTGTACGGCGGCAACCAGATCCTGAGGTAATGGCAGGGGCTCGTTATCCAGCCAGGCGGCGATCAGCTCGCCGCTCAGCGGACAACTGACCATCCCTCGGGAGCCATGCGCAGTATTGATATACAGTCCTGAATGCCAGCGCGTCGGCGTGGTTGGCTGCTTTGATGCGTCCTTGCGCAGTACCGCGTAATCGCTCCTGAATGCCTGAGCATCGGCTACCGGGCCGATCAAGGGCAGATAGTCCGAAGAGGTGCAACGCAGCGCTGCCCGCGCTGGCAGGCTGGCTGGGTCCTGCGGATCTAATGCCTCGGCCAATTGTGGCGAGAGCTTGTCCAGCAATTGCAGGTTGCTCAGGTTTTCTTCGCTGCTGGGCTGATTATCCAGCCGATCAAAGCGGAAGCTGGCACCGACATGATGCTCACCCTGGCGGGCAGGGGAGATATAACCTTCTGCACACAATACCGTACGCAGCTGCTCGCTATCCGGTGTGGCGGGCAACTGGGTAACCTGGCCGCGGATGGGCTTCAATGGCAGGTTGGATGTCTGGCTGAAGTTCAGGCTGTCATTGGCGCAGCAGATGATGGCGACCTCAGCGCTGGCCAGACTCTGTTGCTGGGCGTCCAGAGCGTGCCAATGCTCGCCCCTTTGCTCCAGTTGTAATGCTTCGCAATGGGTCAGCAGGCGGATGTTTTCATGCTGCAGCATGGCCTGACACAGGCTTGGCGGATTGACCCAGCCTGCGCCGGGAAAGAACAAACCCGGCCGATCAACCTGAACCCCAGCCAGGAAACTGGCCTGTTCGGTATCGACTGCTTGCAGGAAGCCCTCTGGATAGCCCTGTGCGGCCAATGCCAGTTGCCGTTGGCGCTCCTTGTCATCGGTACAGAGTTGCAGCACGCCGCAGGCACTCCAGCTGCCTTCACCCTGCGGCAGAACTTCACGCAATAAACGTAGGCCATAGGCGTAACTGGCCTGAACGAAGCGCGACAGCGGCGTCTGGTGAGGTGATAGTTTGCAGTACAGGATGCCCTGAGTATTCCCCGAAGCCTCCGCCGCCGCATGGGCGTGGCGCTCAATCAGTGTGACCTGCCAGCCGCGGCGGGCCAACGACAGGGCGGTGGCGCAGCCTGCGAGACCGGCGCCGATGATCAATGCGTTGCGTTCGTTATGGTTTGCGGCGGGGCGCTGATACCAGGGTGCTGTCCAGTCGGCGGCCGGAGCGGCGTCGAGTTGCCCGCAGAGCATCTCCCGTTTGCGTCCATAACCCTTGACCTTCTGCATGCTGAAGCCGGCTGCCTGCAAGCCACGGCGCACCTCGCCGACGCTGGTGAAGGTGGCCAGGGTGGCACCGGGGGCTGATAGCCGAGCGAGTTGCGCGTAGAGCGCAGGTTGCCACATGTCCGGGTTTTTAGCGGGGGCAAAGCCATCAAGAAACCAGGCGTCGATCTGGCCATCCTGTTGCGGCAGGGTATCAAGCACATCACCGATCAATAGCGTCAGCGTAACGCGTCCCTCGGCCAGGCTGAAATGTTGCCAGCCGGCGGCCAGATCGGTGTACCGGGCCAGCAACTGGCAGGCCCAGGGTTGCAGTTCCGGCCACAGAGCGAGGGCGCGTTGCAGATCAGTACTGCTGAGCGGGAATTTTTCACAACTGACAAAGTGCAAGCGGGCACCTGCCGGGGCCAGTTGATCCCAGAGTTGCCACGCGCAGAGAAAATTCAGGCCGGTGCCGAAGCCGGTTTCACCAATACAGAACCGGGTGTCTGGAGCCAACTCGCTCCAGCGCTCGGCTAGCTGATTGTGGTGCAGGAATACATGGCGGGTTTCCGCCAATCCGGACTCACGGGAGAAGTACACATCCTCGAAGTGAGTAGAAAAGGGCTGTCCGTCGTCGGACCAGCTCAGCTCGGCAAAATTGGATGGGGTACTCACGGTATCTCCGGCGCAAACTGAAGCGCACTATTGTAACCGTGAAACCGCTCATCCCATATTGGGAAGAATCAAAAGCAGCCAGGTAGCAAGAAAAACCAGGGCAACGCTGGGCAATTTTGCCCGAATGGAAAGTTTCATGGGCACCACCTTTTTATTGTTGTATGCGGGTCTCTTTGTAAGAGACCCTGCCGCCAGCGCCGGGTAGGAGCACAGGTTTTGAATGTCAATTCCAAGGCGGTGAGCAATACGCTGTATTACTCACCGCGCATTCTATGCTAGACCATTCGCTGCGTTCTGTTAGACCAATTGGTTACATGGAATATACTACAAACAGCCAAAGACCTGATGCTGGATGATGGCGGAGCCGCGTTGCGGCGGCCTACAATAGTGCGCTTCCCTTCTGTTCCGAGAATACTCATGCACGTCACATCCGGTCGCTGGCTGTACGGATTCCTGTTGGCGTTGACCACGACCCTGTTATGGGGCGTGTTGCCGATCATGCTCAAGCAATTGCTCAATGGTATGGATGCCGTGACGGTATCCTGGTACCGCATGGCGTCCTCCGGCCTGGTGCTGATGGTCTGGCTGGCCTGGCGTCGACAGCTGCCCTCATTGCGGCTGCTGTCGAAAGGCAATCGCTGGTTGCTGGTGGTCGCTGTGCTGGGTCTGGCATTCAACTATGTGCTGTACGTGCAGGGGCTGGACAGACTGACGCCCGGCACCATGCAGTTGATGATTCAGATTGCCCCCATCATGCTGATGTTGGGCAGCATGCTGGTGTTCAAGGAGCGCTTTGGTATTGGTCAGCTGATTGGTCTGGCAGTCCTGCTGCTGGGCTTTGTATTGTTCTTCAATCAGCGGCTTGCCGAACTGTTCACCCAGCTCAGTGATTACACCTTGGGTATTCTGATCACGCTGGCGGCGGCCTTTGCCTGGGCTTTATACGGCCTGGCGCAGAAGCAGCTGTTATCAGTCTGGTCGTCGGTCAGCATCATGCTGGTGATCTATCTGGCTTGCACCTTACTCATGTTGCCCATGGCTACGCCCAGCCAGATACTTCAGTTGAACGGGTTACAGCTGTGGATGTTGCTGGGCTGTTGTCTGAATACCCTGATAGCGTACGGTGCCTTTGCCGAGGCATTGATGCATTGGGAGGCGTCGAGGGTCGGCGCTACGGTTGCCACCACGCCGCTGTTTACCTTTGCACTGGTAGCCCTGGGCTCCACGCTGTGGCCGGCGGTTATCCAGCCGGAATTGCTCAACAGTCTGGCGTATTCAGGAGCCTTGCTGGTGGTGTCAGGGTCGGCATTGATCGCGCTGACGCCCAGTATTCTGCATCAATGGAAGACTCGGCGCTTGCGTCGCAGTTTGGCGCGAAACGGCTGATCAATTACCCAGCATGGCTTCCGGTTGCACCACCTGATCGAAGGTCGGGCCATCCAGATACCCCAACGCCAGCGCAGCGTCACGCAGGGTGGTACCGTCTGCGTAGGCTTTTTTCGCGATCTCACCAGCCTTGTCGTAACCGATTACCGGATTCAGCGCGGTAACCAGCATCAGGCTGTTATCCAGGTGCTCGCGCATGCGCTGCGTGTCCGGTTGCATGCCGTCCACGCAATGCTCGCGGAAGCTGTTGCAACCATCGGTCAACAGGCGCACTGATTGCAGCAGCGTGTGGATGATCACCGGCTTGAAGACGTTGAGTTGCAGCTGACCCTGGCTGGCTGCCATGCCGAGGGTGACATCGTTGCCCATGACCTGACAGGCAATCATCGACAGCGCTTCGCACTGGGTGGGGTTTACCTTGCCGGGCATGATGGAGCTGCCGGGCTCGTTGGCCGGCAAACGTACTTCGGCCAGCCCGGCGCGGGGGCCGCTGCCAAGCAGGCGCAGATCATTGGCCAGTTTCATCAGGGTCACTGCCAACTGACGGCAGGCGCCATGCAGTTGCACCAGTGCCTCATGGCCGCTGAGTGCCGCGAACTTGTTGTCGGCTGAAGTAAATGGCAGGCCGCTCAGCGTCGTCACCTGCCTGGCCAGTTGGCTGGCAAATCCCGCGGGTGTATTCAGAGCGGTACCCACCGCGGTGCCGCCCTGAGCCAACGCCAGCACATCAGGCAGCGACTGCTGAACCGCCTGAATCCCCATATCCAGTTGTGCCACAAACGCCGATAGCTCCTGGCCGAAGGTCAGCGGTGTGGCATCCATCAAGTGAGTGCGTCCGATCTTGATCAGGTCGGCGTGGCGTCTGGCCTGAGCGTCCAGACTGTCGCGCAGGGCGCTGACGGCGGGTAATAAATGCTGATCTACCTGTATGGCGGCGGCGATGTGCATGGCGGTAGGGAAGGTGTCGTTCGAGCTCTGCGCCTGGTTGACATGGTCGTTCGGGTGAACCGGCGCCTTGCTACCGCGCGGCTGGCCGGCCAATTCATTGGCCCGGTTGGCCAGCACCTCGTTGATATTCATGTTGCTCTGGGTCCCGCTGCCGGTCTGCCATACCGATAGCGGGAAATGTCCATCCATATCGCCAGCCAGCACATCATCTGCTGCCTGAGTGATCAACTGGGCCAGCCTGCCATCCAGATTGCCCAGTTGTTGATTGGTCAGCGCGGCGGCCTTCTTGATCAGTGCCAACGCATGGATCACCGCATGGGGCATACGTTCTTCACCAATGGCGAAGTGTTGCAATGAGCGCTGGGTCTGGGCGCCCCAATAGCGATCGGCGGGCACTTCGATATTACCCATGCTGTCCGATTCAATACGTGTGGTCATGATCGTTGTCCTATCGCTGGGAAATGGCGTTCTGACCTGCCAGTATAGTCAGTCACTTTTCCAGCGGATTCCGTATATGCCATTGCTGATTGCGCTGCTGCTCTGTTGTCTGATGCTCGTACCAGTGGCCCACGCAGACGAGGCATCACATCGTGCGGCGGCGGAACGGTTTCTGAAGCTGGCCAATGCCGAAGGCATGACTGCGCCGGTGTATACACAGACCGAGCAGTTGATGACCGCTCGTTTCGCTCAGATGGGCGGCTCCCTGCAGTACGAGTCGATTCTGCGCAATTACCGCCAGCGGGCCAGAGCCATGCTGGATGAGCAATTGAGTTGGCCGGCTATTCGCGATGAGCTGGTGGCCTTGTATTTGCCGGTATTTACCGAGCAGGAGTTCGATGAGCTGGCGGCATTCTACCGCTCGCCGGCGGGCAGTAAATTGCTTGAACATCTACCGGAACTGACCCGAAATTCCATGGCGATTACCCGGCATCGTGTTGAGCAGATAATCGCGCCGCAACTGGAGCAACTGGTTGATGAAATGGAGAGCGAGGTAGAGAAACAGCAGGCGGATAGGGCGGGCAGAAATGAGCCGTCAGCGGGGGGGGGCGAGCTCGTCTGGAGCCGTGAGGCGCGGCCGGGCTAACAGCTCTGATCATCTGCTCAATGCTTTCCCGACCGCGCCTCCAGCTATCGCAAAATCAGGACTCCCTGACAGCAAGCACGTACAATGATGACCGTTTTTTCATGGGGTAAATGAAGATGAGAGTAGTTCAATCCGCGCTGGAACAGGCACTCCAGACCCTTGCGCCAATCCATATGGAATTGCTCAACGAAAGTCATATGCACGCGGTGCCGCCGAATTCCGAATCGCACTTCAAGCTGGTGATCGTCAGTCAGGAGTTTGATGGATTGAATGCCGTCAAACGGCATCAGACCGTGTATCGCACTCTTGGCGATCTGATGCAGCAGATCCATGCACTGGCTCTGCATACCTATTCGCCAGCAGAATGGCAGGCCCGCAATGGCGCGCCGGATTCACCCGACTGCATGGGTGGCAGCAAGGCTGATCATTGAGAAATTGCCCGGCGGTGACTTGACCTGGAATATTCCTGCTAAAATCGCGCCGCCGCTGTGGTTCAAGCGGTTACTGGAAAGTGTGCCCTTTACGTGGGCATTAACTGAACAACGAGGTAGGCATGTCCAATATTGTCGTGGTGGCGCTGTACAAGTTTGTCACCCTGGAAGATTTTGAAGCCCTGCGTGAGCCGCTGCTGGATACCATGAACGAACATGGAATCAAGGGCACGCTGTTGCTGGCATTGGAAGGTATCAATGGCACCATCGCCGGCACCCGTGAGGGAACCACTGCGTTACTCGAATGGCTGCGCCGGGATTCGCGGCTGAGCGATCTGGATTGGAAGGAATCGCTGTGCGAGGAAATGCCGTTCTATCGCACCAAGGTCAAGTTGAAGAAGGAAATCGTGACCATCGGTATTCCGGGTATCAGCCCCAATGAGCGGGTGGGTACCTATGTCGAGCCGCAGGATTGGAACGCGCTGATCAGCGATCCCGAAGTGCTGTTGATAGATACCCGTAATGATTACGAGGTGTCCATCGGTACCTTTGAAGGCGCGATTGATCCACAGACGCAGACCTTCCGTGAATTTCCCGAGTATGTGCGTCAGCAGTTTGATCCGCAGAAGCACAAGAAGGTCGCGATGTTCTGTACCGGCGGGATTCGTTGCGAGAAGGCATCCGGTTTTATGCTCAAGGAAGGCTTTGAGGAGGTCTACCACCTCAAGGGCGGCATCCTCAAATATCTGGAAGAAGTGCCGGCAGAGCAGAGCAAATGGCAGGGCGAATGTTTCGTGTTTGATAACCGGGTCACGGTAGGTCACGACCTTGCGCCGGGTTCCTTTGATCAGTGCCACGCCTGCCGGCATCCGGTTTCTGCTGAAGACATGGCGTCGCCACAGTTCGAGCAGGGCATCAGCTGCCCCCATTGCTACGAGAGCCTGCCGGAGAAAACCCGGCGTCGTGCCGAAGAACGTCAACGGCAGATTCAATTGGCCAGGGTACGCAACCAGCCACACCCGATTGGTCTGCCACCGGAGTTGGCTAGCCCCAACGCCCACTGAAACTGGAGAAAACCCGTGTCCCAGCGCCTGATCTACATAATGGATCCCATGTGTTCATGGTGCTGGGGCTTCGCCCCAGTGATCGATGCTATCCAGGCCCGTTATCCGGCTCTGCCTCTGCATATGGTAGCCGGAGGTTTGCGCCCCGGCGTCACTGATCCGCTAAAGGATTCGGCCCGCCAGGCCTTGGCTGAGCACTGGCAAGCCGTGAAGGCTGCCAGCGGCCAGCCCTTGCTGAGCCCGGATGCCTTGCCAGTCAGCTTTATCTACAACACCGAGCCGGCGTGTCGGGCACTGGTGGTGGCGCGGGAGTTGGACGCTGACCGGGTCTGGGCTCTGGTAAAGGCTATCCAGAGCGCCTTCTACAGCCAGGCGCTGGATGTCACGCAGTGCATGGCGCTGGCTGATCTGGCCGAGCAGGTTGGCTATTCCCGCAGCAGGTTCAGCAAGGCCTTTATCGCCGAAGCAGCGCAGGCGGCAGTAAGCGTCGATTTCCGCTGGGCGGCCGATCTGGGTATCAGTGGATTTCCGACGCTGCTGGCTGAGCGTAATGGCATGCTCGCCTTGCTATCCCATGGCTATCAGCCGGCGGATAGTATTCTGGCGTTATTACAGCGTTGGGTGGAAGCGGGAAAAGCGGGAGGGGTATGAGCCCAGCAGGTCGGCAAGGGCTTGCTGGTGACTGCTGCGAGGGTTGCATGACTGGCCCCGCCAGGGGCCAGTCGCAGAGCCAGCTATCAGTGGCGCGGATCAAACAGCGCGGGGCGCGCCTTTTCTTCCGGAGCCTGGTACAGCAGATACAGCTGAGTCAGTACATCAGGGATATGATCGAGCATATCCTGCACCATATCTTCATCCTGAGCGATTTCGGCAAACTCAGGCTGATCCTCGAACAGGCCGGAGCCGACCATGATCGGCAGCAGCAGCTCGCTCACGGTTTCTTCATCCTGACTGAACCAGTCTTCTTCGCGCAGGAAGACACCCTCAAGGAAGCCCACGCACCAGCTACGCAGGTCGGACAGATCCGGCTCGTCGCCCAGCGTCAGCTCACACGGCGGTTCAAGATCTTCATCGCTGGCGAGAATACGGCCAATCAGCGCCTTGAGTTCACGCAGGCTGCCTTCGATATCAGCCTTTTGCGCGTCATCAACATATTTGGGCTCTTCAGCGAATAGCTCAAACATCCATTCCTGTTCAGGTATGTCGACAGGGCCAATTGACAGGGCGGTCAGATAACCATGCCCAGCAAGATAGTCGAGAGCTTCATCATGCAGATCATCAGCATCGAGAAACTGCTGCAGGCGCTCGAGTTGGTCGGCGAAGGACATGGCACACCTCATCATGGATAATGACCGGCATTGTACGCGTGTGGCCGGGTTTTGCCAAAGTATCGACGTTCCCGATGCCTGGTTAAAGCGCTTTACCTCAGGGCTGATATAATCAGCCGCTTTGTGCGTGCCGGTATTGGCCGCACGAAGGCAATCATGCAAGGAGAAACATGCGCGAGCAAGCCTTACAGAAGCTGCGGGATGTTTTCGGCTATGGCGAGTTTCGCGGGCACCAGGCGGACATCATCGACCAGGTAGCCAATGGCGGTGATGCACTGGTATTGATGCCCACCGGCGGCGGCAAGTCGCTGTGCTATCAGATTCCCGGCTTGCTTCGTCCCGGATTGACGGTGGTGGTATCGCCGCTGATTGCGCTGATGGATGATCAGGTGGCGACGCTCAACGAGCTGGGTCTGCGTGCGGCCGCACTGAACTCGACATTGGATGAAGCTGGCCGGCGGGACATTGCCGATCGCCTGCGCCGCGGCGATATGGACTTCCTCTATCTGGCACCCGAGCGCCTGCTCAAGCCGCGCACCTTACAGTTCCTGCAGAGTCTGGATATCAATCTGTTTGCCATTGATGAGGCCCATTGCGTATCCCAGTGGGGGCATGACTTCCGGCCGGAATATCTTCAGCTTGGTCAATTGGCGGAGCTGTTTCCCGATGTGCCCCGCATGGCCTTGACCGCGACCGCCGATGAGCGAACCCGGGAAGAAATTGCCCAGCGATTGCGGTTGGAACACGCCAAACGCTTCATATCGGGTTTCGATCGGCCAAATATTTTCTACCGTATCGTGCCCAAGGATCGTCCGCGGCAGCAGCTGTTGGCTTTTCTCAAGGATCAGCGCGGCAATGCGGGGATCGTCTACTGCCTATCACGCAAGAAGGTGGAAGACACCGCGCAATGGTTAAGCGATCAGGGCTGGCCCGCATTACCCTATCACGCGGGATTGCCGCCGGAGTTGCGGGCCACTCACCAGCGGCGCTTTCTCAATGAAGAAGGCCTGATCATGGTGGCGACCATAGCCTTTGGCATGGGCATCGACAAATCCAATGTGCGCTTTGTTGCTCACCTTGATCTGCCCAAGAGCATAGAAGCCTATTATCAGGAAACCGGGCGCGGCGGGCGCGATGGTTTGCCCGCCGATGCGTGGATGGCGTACGGCTTGCAGGATGTGCTGCTGCTCAACCAGATCATGGCCAACTCCGAAGGCGACGAGCGTCATAAGCGCATCGAACGGCACAAGCTGGATGCCATGTTGGCCTTATGCGAGCTCACCGGCTGCCGCCGGCAGGCCCTGCTGGCCTATTTTGGTGAAACCCTTGAGCAGCCTTGCGGCCACTGCGATAACTGTCTGGAACCCGTGGCGACCTGGGATGGCAGTGAAGCGGCGCGGATGGCGCTGTCCACCATTTACCGCAGCGGCCAACGCTACGGCGTCGGCCATTTGACTGACATTCTGCTGGCCCGCGACAACGAGAAGATCCGCAGCGCGGGGCATCAACACCTATCCACCTACGGTATCGGCAAACAGCTGAGCGAGCAGGAGTGGCGCTCGGTATTTCGTCAGTTGATTGCCCGGGGTCTGGTGGAAATTGATCTGGATGGCTTTGGCAGTCTGCGCCTGGCCGAAAGTTGTCGTCCGCTGCTGCGTGGCGAGGCCTCGCTGGCCCTGCGCAAGGACATCACCCGCACAGCAGCATTGCCGGGCCGCTCTGGCGACAAGCCGGTCATTGCCGAAGCTGATCGCACGTTGTGGGAGCAACTGCGCGCGCTACGCAAGCGGCTGGCCGAGTCCCACGGGGTGCCGCCCTATGTTGTGTTTGCGGATTCGACGCTGGTCGATATGCTCCGCCAGCGCCCGACCACCCTGCAGGATATGGCGCTGGTCAGTGGTATTGGCGCGCACAAGCTGGAGCGTTACGGCGCTGATTTTCTGCAGGTGTTATTGAGCCAGGGTTCAGGCTCTGCTTCGGCCACCGTGGTGCATGAGGCCCAGGAAGTGCAGGCGCTGGCGCTGGCTGGCATGGAGCCGCAGCAGATAGCAGTGCAGAGCGGCCTGCCAATCAAGCAGGTATATCAGAAACTGGCCCAGGCGATCAGCACCGGCCAGTTGGAGTTGCACCATGCGGTCGATCTGCCGCCGGGGCAACTGGAGCGTATTCAGGATATTTTCCTCAACGACGCCGAAGACGATCTGCCTGGTGTGCGTGCGGTTTCGCAGCAATTGGATGAGCCGGTGGAAGAGGGCGTGCTGCACTGTATCCGGGCGGCGCTGGTGGCGGAGATCAGCGGCTGATTGGCTGAGGCTGGATGGCTGTCCCGTGGACAGCGTCGTAGCGGGGAGCGACTCCCTCGGGTATTGAACGCCATCGGACGACGGCACGCTATGCGTACCGTTCAGCGCAGCCTCAGAACGTCTGCCCCAGATTCATATAGAGTGCATTTTCCCCTTCTTCGTTAGCACCAATACCCAGAAAGAGCGGGCCGAGGAAGGTATCCATGCCCAGCAATAGACTGGCAGCGCCCATGTAGCCGGTGTCCAGCTCGTTGAGCCCCTTGTTGTAGATGCGCCCATACTCCAATGTGCCACCTAGGTACATGGGAATGGTCAGCGGCATGCTGCTGGGGTTCAAACGGCGGTAATAAATACCGCGCACCAGGTTGTAATTCTGTCCCGCCAGACCGTTCTCTCTGAATCCCGAGAACTCGCCCAGACCGCCGAGAATGAAGCTGCTCTGGGCTATATCCACATCATCATCGGTACGCCCGAAAAAGGCCCCCAGCTGCAGGCTGTGAGGGCCCATGGCGAAGGCTCGGCTGGCGCGCAGTTCCAATTGTTGATAGCGTTCATCGGCACCCAGATCCGGTTCCGACTGACGCCAGAGGATACGAGCAGCGTCTCCCGAGCGCGGGAAGTTGACGTTATCCAGGGTGTCTCGATCAATCTGTATTGAATAGAAGGCTTCGCTGAAGTCCAATGCTTCCTGCTCGGGATCACCCACACGGATCTTCGACTTGCCGTTGTAGCGGGACAAGCCAAAGCGTACCTCACCATTGTTGGCAATCTGGCGACCCACATTGATCCCTGCGCCATATCGCTGCTGGCGGTAATCAGCGACCGGGTCGTTATCCAGAATGACCTCGACGTTACGCGCTTCTGCATCGATAAAAGGCGCGACAAAATAGCGGGAACCGTAGTCCAGCGGCTGGTAGAACTCGCTGTACAGCTGTTGATGCTCACCCAGTTGCAGGCGGGTCAGCCATTCTGCACCCAATGGATTGACGCCATTGACGCGGAAGCTGGCGCCGATGGTGAACTGGCTGCCACCTTCAAAGTCGTCTACCAGGTTCAATCCCAGGCGCAGGAAGTCAGTGCCGGTCTGGCGCCCGTGGGTACGGATCAGCAGGGTGTTCTGTTCGCCTTCGTGAAGGATTTCATAGTTCACCTGGCTGAAATAATCAGTGCCGTAAATGGTGCCCATATCCTTGGCCAGGTGGTCGGTATTCAGCGCCTCACCGACCTGCTGACGTACCATGCTGCGTACCACCGCGTCCGCCACCTTGCCGCTGTTGATCACGCGAATCTCATGGATGATAGGTTGCCGTTGCGGCCGATGGCGGGCCAGGTTACCACCGGAGTGGTTGGTGGCGTCTGGTTGGGCGTAGGCGTGCAGAAGGGGGGACTGCAGCAGGCTCTGCTCCCCGGCGGCGATCGCCTGCTCCGCCTCGGCAAAGCTACTGAAGGCAATGGTGCCCAGCTCCGGTTGCAGCAGCATATCCGCTTCGGTCAGGGTGGCTAACTGTTGTTGGGTGTTGTGCCTGGTCAGCAGTGTGGTGGTCTGATCCATTACATCGAGCAGGCTGGTCATGTCACTGGCGGGCTTCAAGGGGGTAGCGATATCCACCACGATCACCCGGTCGACGCCCATTTCCCGGGCCACGTCCACTGGCAGGTTTTTGGACAGCACGCCGTCCACCAGCATACGGCCGTCGATCATTACCGGGGCAAAGAAGCCGGGTAGGGCGATACTGGCGCGAATGGTTTGCGGCAGGTGTCCACGATCGAATACGACCGCCTCTCCGGTAGCAATGTCGGTGGCAACCGCGCGGAACGGAATGGGCAGACGATCAAAGTCATCTATGTCATTGGTGTGCACCAGCAGGCTTTCCAGTGCCAATCCCAGATTCTGTCCCTGCAGCAGGCCGAGGGGGAAGCTGAGCTTGCCATCCTTGAACGACAGCCGCTGTTTGACGAGAAAGTCCCGATCATCCTGCTTGCGCCGAAACGGAATGTCCTCACGCTGGGGGGCATCGCTCAGCGCGTCTGGCCAATCCATCTCCAGGGCAATTTTCTCCAGTTCATCCGCGCTGTAACCCGCAGCATAAAGCCCGCCAATCACCGCGCCCATGCTGGTGCCGGCGATGGCATGAATCTGGATATCCATCTCTTCGATCTGTTTCAGAGCGCCAATATGCGCCAGACCCCGTGCTCCGCCGCCGGATAGCACCAGACCGGTACGCACCTCGGAAACGGGTGCGGTTTCAGCCAGGCACAGGGATGACAGAAGGATAAGCAGCAGAAGCGCAGGTCTGAACATGATAAGGCCCGATGGCTGTCAAATGAAAAAATGGACGGGCAATAGTATACGAAGGCCGGGTTCGGTTGTCCTGAATCGACGTGACACAGTTGCCGCATGGGATGATTGGCAGGCTGTCATGCCCGTGTCACGGTGTGGTCATGTTCAGGTCATCAGGTATCGGCAGAATGGACGCGTGGACGACAAGAGGGATGGTAGATGACCCATGCGGAAGATTTTCCAGCGGTCGGCAAACAGCGGGTACGCACCATATGGATTTCGGATGTGCATCTGGGGACACGTGATTGTCAGGCCGAGAAGCTGGCAGAATTTCTCAGGGAATATGAATGCGATCAGCTGTATCTGGTCGGCGATATCATCGACGGATGGCGTCTGCGCAAGAGCCTGTACTGGCCGCAGTCCCACACCAATGTCATTCGTCACATCCTGACCGCAGCCAATCGGGGCACGCAGGTTATTTATGTAACCGGCAACCACGATGAATTTCTGCGGCGCTACGGTACGCTGAATATCGGTAATCTACTGCTGGTTGATGAGGCGGAGCACAGAACCGCCGATGGCCGCAGGCTGCTGGTCATCCATGGAGATCAGTTTGATGTGATTACCCGATACCATCGCTGGCTCGCCTTCCTTGGCGATTACGCCTATGAATTCAGTCTGAGGCTTAATCGTTGGCTCAACTTCTGCCGTAGCCGCTGCGGCTATGGCTACTGGTCGCTGTCGGGCTACCTGAAACACCGAGTCAAGAAAGCGGTGAATTTCATCAGTGATTTCGAGGATGCGCTGGCCCATGAGTGCGGCAAGCGGGATCTGCAAGGCGTGGTGTGTGGGCATATTCACCATGCCGAGATTCGTCAGGTAAGGGGCATTACCTACTACAACTGCGGCGATTGGGTAGAGTCCTGTACGGCGCTTATCGAAAACTGGGATGGCAGCATTATCCAGTATCGTTGGGCAGAGGCGGATTCAGCTACCGAGCAGTCGATACAAGTAATAGAACAGAAGGTACCTGAAGCGGTGTGATCATCGACTAGATGATCACCTTATCCCGCAGTTTCCGGGCCGCCAGCTCCAGCGCCTTGACGATTTCTTCCTTGTCATAGTTACGAATGCCGTTGGTATCCAGATACATGGAAAAGCCTGGCATTTCATGTTCGACAAAGGTCGGGGCGGCGCCCAGATCGCGGCGTAGACCCACCACCTGATAGATCTGCATAGGTCTGCTGAACCCCTTGACGTTGAGCTGGCCCTTGTCACGACACATGACCAGATCCTTGGTCAGAGACCAGGTCTCGTGGGAAATCAGAATTTCACCCGCCTCGGCGCTGCTCTCCAGACGACTGGCCAGGTTCACCTCCCGGCCGATAATCGTGTAATCCATGCGCATGTCCGCACCGAAGTTGCCCACTGTGCAATAGCCGGTGCTCAGTCCCATACGGATTTCCAGGGGGCGGGTTATACCCTGACTGCGCCATTGTTGGCGTAGCACCTTCATGTGTTTGCGCATGGCGATGGCCATGGATACGGCCGCCTCGGCATCCTGCTTGGCGCCCAGACTGACCGGATCTCCAAAGAACACCATGACGCTGTCGCCAATGAATTTATCAATGGTGCCGCCGTACTGCAGGGCGATGCGGGACATCTCGTTCAAATAGTTATTCAGCAGATCGGTAAGCGCTTCTGCTTCCATCTCTTCCGCCAGTTCGGTGAAGCCGCGGATATCGGAGAAGAAGACCGTGAGTTTCTTGCGGCGGGTTTCCAGTGTTACTCGCTGATTGCCGGAGAAGATGGACTGCCAGACCTGTGGCGATAGATATTTGGACAGGTTGCCGGCCAGTTGCTCGGCCTTTTCCTGCTCGGCGCTGATCACTTGTTGCGCCTGTTCCAGGCGTCGCCCCTGAAGGTAGATGAAGGTGGCCATGACAACGGTAAAAAGGCCGCCGCCGGTGAGGCTGAAGAAGGATAACAACGGACTACTGATAACCAGCGGCTCGGGCATCAGGATTGCGGCGGAAATCACCGCCCCGGTGAGCGTCAGCAGCAGACCAGTGAATAGATAGAGTGGCCCGCCAATGATGATACTGGTGAAACTGATCAGCAGAATAAAAACCAGACTGGGCACCATACTGAACTGGCAGAGGGTAATGAACAGTCCTGTGTGCAGGGCATCGACTCCCAGCAGTATCAGATTCAGGTTGCTGCGGTGGTGCTTCTGTCGCCAGCGGGTCAGCAGGCGAAGTAGATGGGGGTAGATCAGAGCGTAGGCAATAACTCCTCCGCTCAATGGCGTCAGTCCGCGTTCATAGGCGATAGCCGCGAACACCAAGGTGACGCAGAGATAGGCCATGACCCTGGAGTAGTAACCCTCCAGCGGTGGACGGACTGGCTGTATGCGTGTATCCAGATTCATGATCAGTCGTTCCCTGGCCTGACAATCCGGAATCGCTGATCAGCACAGCAGGCTGATCGATCCGGGCAGATCGATCATAATATGCATGGCTGCTGGAAGAAAGCTCAGTTGTCGGCTCGGTAGACCGACTGTCGAGGGCGCGCAAATACGCGGCGCAACATGGGCTCAAAAAAGTTCAGGGGCTCGCTGGAATAATCCGGATCGAAAGCCGGCGCATCATACAGCGCGCAAAACTCGGCAGTGCGCTGATACAACGGATGGTCGCGGAACTGGTCGCGCAGGTGGCGATCCATGCCCAGGTGATGGAAGAAATAATAGCCCTGGAAAATGCCGTGCTTTTCCACCATCCATAGATTCTCTTCAATAACGAAGGGTTTGAGAATCGCGGCGGCGATATCCGGATGGTTGTAGGTGCCGAGCGTGTCGCCAATGTCATGCAGCAGGGCACACACCACATATTCCTCATCGCGCCCGTCCCGGTGGGCACGGGTGGCGGTTTGCAGGGAGTGTTGCAGCCGGTCGATGGGGAACCCACCGAAATCGCCATCCAGCAGTTTCAAGTGGGTGAGGATTCGATCGGGCAGTTGATGGGCGAAATCCCGGAAATGGTCGGAAATGATGCCCCAATCTTCTGCGGTGCCTTCCTGCATGGCACGGAAGGCGGCGCGCTGTTCACTCATGGCATGTCTCCTGTTGTTATGCAGGGCATGTTACCTGGTGCCAACGGCGACAACTGTCACCAGGCGGACAGTGTGGGCCAGTGGGCTAGAAACGGATACGCCCAGTCAAGGCGTCCCTGAGCATGACCCAGTCACCCATGAAGCTATACAGCGGATACTTGAAGGTGGCCGGACGATTCTTCTCGAAGAAAAAGTGGCCTGCCCAGGCAAAACCGTAACCAGCGACGGGTACTGCCAGTAACAACCAACCATTGCCGGTGAAGAGGGTGCAGGCCAGCAACACCAGAACCAGCAGGCTGCCGCAATAATGCAAACGGCGACTGGTGTCGTCGCGGTGTTCGCTCAGATAGAACGGATAGAACTCGGCGAAGGAGTTGAATGTCGGTTCGGCGGTTGCCTGAGGGGATTGGGTGTCGGTCGTCATGCGTTCTCCTTGTTGTTGTATGGCTTCGGATCAGGCCGCGGGGGTTCTCCCTTTGGTATGATCCCGGTTCATGTTTGTGGAGTTCAGATAATAATGGACGCATTGAATGCATTGCACAACCGGGTCTCCATGCCCCGCCTGGTCGGGCCCGCGCCGACAGCGGAGCAGCAGGAGGCGATCTTTCAGGCCGCTTTGCGTACCCCGGATCATGCCAGGCTGCGCCCCTGGCGGTTTCTGGTGTTGGAGGGGGCGGCACTGGAGCGGTTGGGCGATCTATTTCATGCCGCTGCGCTGGCCAATGCTGGCGATCCTGACGCGGAGCAAGTGCAGCGGGCGCGCACATTGCCGCTGCGCGCGCCGATGATCATTGTTGCTATAGGCAGTCCCAAAACGCACCCAAAAGTGCCGGAACAGGAGCAGGACATGTCTTGTGCCGTGGCGGTGGGCAACATGTTGTTGGCGGCACATGCGCTGGGTCTCGGCGCTGTGTGGCGTACCGGCGAGCCAGCCCGGGACCGGATCATCTGTGAGGGGCTGGGTCTGGCCAGGCAGGAAAAGATCGTTGCTTTTCTGTATCTCGGTCATTCCGTCGGTGCGGTTAAACCGGTGCCGGAGTTGGACTCGCGGAGCTTTTTCCGCCGCTGGCCAGAAGAATGATTCTGGCGCGGTAACTGTATACAGGCCCGAAGGCCACCGGATGCGGCATGGCTGAAGGTCAGGCTGCCGCCATGCCGGGCTACTGCGCGGCGGGCAATGGCCAACCCCAGACCGTGACCACTGTCGGTGGGTTGGCCCGGTACCCGGGCGAAGGGTTCGCCCAGCCGCGGCAACCATTCCTGCGGCACACCGGGCCCCTGGTCGGTAATGACCACTTCATAGCCCTGGGCGTTGGTCGCCAGATTCAACTGAATTTCACCGTCCGGCGGAGAGAAGCGCAGGGCATTGCGCAACAGATTATCCACGGCGCTGGACAACTGGTCAGGCCAGCCATGCAGTTGGCAGTGAGTGCTGCCGTGGATGCTCAAGCGTTGATTATCCGCAGCAAAGCGTGCGTCCTCCACGGCGTCCGCTACCAGTTGATCCAGATCGAAGGTTTGCGCTGGAATATCCCGGGCATCCAGCCGGCTGAGGGTAAGGATGTCGTCAATCAGGCTATCCAGCCGACTGCATTCGCGATCCAGGCGCGCCCATAAAGGGTCATCAGCAGCCAATCCCTGCTTGCTGCCCAAGGCCAGCCCGATGCGCAGGCGCGCCAGCGGTGAGCGTAACTCATGGGAAATGTCGCGCATCAGTTGGGTCTGGCTGTTGAGCAGGCTCTGAACCCGATCAGCCATACTCTGGAAGCGTCTGGATAAATGACCGATTTCATCCCGGCGGCGGCCAATGCGCGTTAATCCACTGACATCAAACCGGCCCTTGGCCAGATCCTCAGCGGCGACCCCCAGCTTCTGCAGCGGAGCGGTCAGGTAGCGACTCAATAAAAGACTGAGCAATGCCAGTAACAGCATGGCCATGGTGATGTTGGAGACCATCGCAAAAGGCGTGCGTTGCCAGCGGAACAGTTCGCCTCCGGGAATATGCAGCAGCAATTGATAGGACGCGCGCTCGGAATCCCAGGCCAGCTGAAATAGCCGGCCATGGCGGGGGCGCTGCTCGGCAGTGCCGGAACTGGCGGCTTCCCTGCCCGGTAGGGTGGGCAGGGTGCCGAGAATCAGCTGTTGCCCCTGGCTGTTGAACAGCTCCGCACGCAGGCGGTATTCCTGTTGCTGCTGCTCCAGCCATTGCTGGGCGGCGCCAGGGCCCTGTTGCTCATAGACGCCTACCAGCTGCTGGCTGAAGTCGCGCAACTGCGGGTGGAACTGCAACAACAGCCAGTCCTGCTGAAGTGTACGGCTGATCAGAAAGCCCGAGCCACCTACCAACAGTGTGGCCAGCCAGAGAACGGCAAAGACTTTCCAGAACAGCCGCATGGGCGTCCGTACTCCTGTTATTGGCTGGCGGCGTCAGCGTTGCGCTCGCCGCGTCGGCGATCCGGACGATCCTGCATGTCCCCGCGGCGCTCCTGCATGTACTTCTGCATGTCCCCGCGGCGCTGCTCGCGCAGTTCCTGCCACTTGGTACGTTGCTCGTCAGTCAGGATGGCATCCATTTTTTCCTGTTTTTCCTGGCGCAGGGCACTCATCTTCTCGAATTGTTCCTTCTGGATGGCACGCAATTGTTCCTGCTGCTCTGCGGTCAATTGCAGTTCGCTGGACAGGCGTTCCATATGGCGCTCGTAGTTGCGGCCCACGTCGCCCGGGGCGGCCAGAGCGGTGGTGGCGGTGGTCAGGGCGAACAGGCCGGCGATCAGGATATGTTTCATGGGTGTAGCTCCTGTAACACGGGCCGGTGAATCCGGCCGTTGATACACAGTCTAGGGATTCCCGTGTAAGCCGAGGCGGGTATTCGGTAAAGACAGTGTAAATATCGGGTAAGAGCGGTCAGCCATACAGGTATCCGCGCCCGCGGATCGATTGAATGCGGGCACGGCCGTCCGGATACGAGCCCAGCTTGCGCCGCAGGTTGCTGATATGCATATCCAGACTGCGGTCGTAAGGCCCCAGTGGTTTGCCCAGCGCTTCCCGGGACAACGTCTGTCGATCGACTAACTGGCCGGGATGTTCCAGTAGTTCGCGCAGAATGAGCGCTTCGGTCTGGGTCAATGGCAACAGCTCATCACGCTGCCAACACATCAGGCTGGCGCACTCCATGCGCAGGTCGCCGACTTCCAGCGTCTGATCTTCGCTGGGAGGCAGGCTGCGGCGCAGCAGTGCCCGCAGGCGGGCCACCAGCTCGCGGGGATCGCAGGGTTTGGCCAGATAATCGTCTGCACCCAATTCGAGGCCGAGAATACGATCCACTGGCTCGCCACGGGCGCTGAGCATCAGCAGAGGTGTATTGCAAGTCTGGCGCAGGGCGCGCAGCACTTCCAGACCGTTCATGCCGGGTAGCATCATATCCAGCACGATGGCATCGTGATCGCCGTTACGGGCCGCTTCCAGGCCGGCCGCGCCATCATGCACGCTGGTCAGGTCAAAGCCTTCTGCGCCCAACCAGGAACCCAGCAGCTCACAGAGCTCCTGGTCGTCATCAATCATCAGAATATGCTGTTTCAATTTAGCCACATGTTACGTTTACGACGTCCGCCGACCTGGGCCAGAAGCCAGCCGGTCAGCAGGCTGATGGCGACGGTGGAGCCGCCGACAATAAACCATTTGCGCTGCGCATCCTTGCGCCCGTTTTCCGCCACTTCTTCCATGGTGGTCAACCGGTCGCGCAATGCCAGATTCTGGGCGGTCAACTGTTCCAGTTGAACACTGTTGTCAGTGCTCACCAAGGCATCAGCCAATCGCTGGCGCTCGGCTTCGACCCGAGCCAGTTCAGCCTGCAGGACGCCTGCATCCTGCTCGGCTTCCTGCTCGGTCGCGGCGCTGATCACGTCATCGGCTTCGCTGTCGGCGGCAGATTGGGCCAATGCCGACAGTGGTAAACACAGGGCGGCCAGCAGGGCCAGTGTGGGAATGCGGGGCATGCGGTTCTCCTTGAACTCAGGCTGGCAGTACGCGTTTGAAAGGTTTGACCAGCACTTGCTCATACACCCCGGCGCCGACATAGGGGTCTTCATCAGCCCAGCGCCGGGCCTCGGTCAGGGAGCTGAATTCTGCCACCACCAGGCTACCTGAAAAGCCGGCCTCGCCTGGGTCATTAGAATCGATGGCGGGATGCGGGCCTGCTAACAGAAGGCGGCCGGCGTCCTGCAATTGCTGTAGACGAGCAAGGTGTGCGGGCCGGGCTGCAAGGCGGGCCTCCAGCGTACCTGCGGCGTCACTGGCCATGATGGCATAGAACATGGGTGCTCCTGTGGTGGTTCGATCCAGTCAAAAGGCTTACGTTATGCGATTCGGTTAGGTGTTGTCAGTGCCCAGACGGCATAATAGCGAAATTCTTTTACCGGTTAACCGGGAGCTTGATGTGTTGGTAGATCTCCACATGCACAGTACTGCCTCCGATGGTGTGTTAACACCCGGTGAGTTGATGGCGCGTGCAGCAGCCAGCGGCATTGATCTGATTTCGCTGACTGATCACGATTGTGTGGATGGTCAGGCCGAGGCGCAGGCTGCCGCCCAGCAGTGCGGCATGGATTGGATCAGCGGTATCGAGCTGTCTGCCCAGTGGCAGGGCCATACGGTGCACATTCTTGGCTATGGCTTTGATCTGCAGGCCCCGGAGTTCATCACGGCGCTGGCTACGGTTCGTGATGGCCGCTGGCAGCGAGCGGAACAGATATCTGCGCGGCTGGCTGCCAAGCGCATGCCGGGTGCGCTGGAAGGCGCGCTGGCGATCCAGCAGGCCACCGGTAATGACGCTGGCAGCCCGCCGGCAAGGCCGCATTTTGCCGATTGGATGGTGCAGGCGGGGTACGTACGTGACCGCGCTGAAGCGTTCCGCAAATGGCTGGGTGCCGGCAAGCTAGGCGACATCAAACAGCACTGGCCGGAACTGGCGGATGCCGTGCAGCAATTGCAGGGTGCAGGTGGCATCGCGGTATTGGCGCATCCCTGGCACTATGGATTTACTCGCTCCCGTTTGCGCCGCCTGTTACGTGATTTTGCACAAGCTGGCGGGCGGGGTATCGAGGTATCCAGTGGCAAGCAGGCCTCCGACCAGGTAGCGGTTCTGGCGCGGATGAGCCGGGAGTTCGGCTTTCTCGCCAGCTGCGGTAGCGACTTCCACCATCCGGACGCACCCTGGATGGCGCTGGGTGCGATGACCCCGTTGCCGGCTGACTGTGCGCCACTCTGGGCTGATGCCCGTTTTGCTGGTGCGGTTGTGATGCACCAGCAATAGAACCTACACTCCGCAAAACAGAATACGAGATTGCAGCCGTGAGCCAATATTTACAGATCCATCCGGATAATCCGCAAGCGCGGTTGATCAGCCAGGCGGTGGAAATCATCCGTGCCGGTGGTGTGATTGCCTATCCAACCGACTCGGCCTACGCACTGGGATGTCACCTGGGCGACAAGAACGCTCTGGAGCGCATCCGTCGCCTGCGTCAGCTGGATGATAAGCACAACTTCACGCTGGTATGCCGTGACCTGTCCGAGTTGGGTGTGTACGCCAAGGTGGATAACGCTACTTTTCGCGCGTTGAAGAACAATACGCCTGGCCCGTATACCTTTATTCTGCATGCCACCACCGAAGTGCCCCGGCGTCTGTTGCATCCCAAGCGTCGCACTATAGGTTTGCGTATTCCAGGGCACCACATTACCCAGGCATTGTTGGAAGCATTGGGTGAGCCGCTGATGAGCGTCACCCTGATGTTGCCCGGTGAGGATCTGCCACTGACCGATCCGGAAGATATCCGTGATCGCCTCGAGAATCAGGTCGATCTGATCATCGACGGTGGCGCTTGTACCATCGAGCCGACCACAGTTGTGGCGCTGCTTAACGGTGAAACCGAGGTGCGGCGTATCGGACTCGGCGACCCCGAACCTTTTGGTGTCAGCCGCGACTGATACCATCGCTGTCGAGCCCATGCTGGCTCGACGGAATCGATAATAATGAATGCCAATATAATGAATCACCAGACAATCAGGAGTATCCCTTGAGTTCCGTTGAATCCCGGCATCGGGTTGTATCCGGCATGCGTCCTACTGGACGTTTGCACCTTGGCCATTATCACGGTGTGCTGAAAAACTGGGTCAAGCTGCAGCATGAATACGAGTGCTTTTTCTTCGCTGCCGACTGGCACGCGTTGACCACTCTGTATGAAACCCCGCAGGACATTGAACAGAACGTCTGGGACATGATGATCGACTGGCTGGCCGCCGGCGTCAGCGGTACGTCAGCGACCATGTTCATTCAGTCTCAGGTGCCGGAGCATGCTGAACTCAACCTGCTGCTGGGTATGTCCACCCCGTTGAGCTGGCTGGAACGAGTGCCGACCTACAAGGATCAGCAGGAAAAACTCCGCGAGCTGGATCTGGCGACCTATGGCTTCCTCGGTTATCCGTTGTTGATGAGTGCCGACATCCTCATCTATCGCGCCGGTCTGGTGCCGGTAGGGGCTGATCAGTTGTCCCACGTGGAAATCACCCGGGAGCTGGCGCGCCGCTTCAACCATCTGTACGGCAAGGAAGCGGGTTTCGAGGACAAGGCTCGAGCGGCTATCCAGAAAATGGGCAAGAAGACCGCCAAGCTGTACAGCAATCTGCGCGCTGCCTATCAGGAGCAGGGCGATGCTGAAGCACTGGAAACCGCTCGCGCTCTGTTGCACGAACAGCAGAACATTACCCTTGGTGACAAGGAGCGGCTGTTCGGTTATCTCGAAGGCGGTGGCAAGGTCATTCTGCCCGAGCCGCAGGCTCTCCTGACTCCGGCCTCGAAGATGCCCGGTCTGGATGGTCAGAAAATGTCCAAATCCTATGGCAATACCATCACCCTGCGTGACACCACTGACGAGGTGAGTGAGAAGGTGCGGCGTATGCCTACCGATCCGGCGCGGGTGCGCCGCACTGATCCGGGCGATCCGGACAAGTGTCCGGTATACCAGTTGCACCTGGTGTACACCGATCAGGCGACCCATGATTGGGTAAATCAGGGTTGCCGCAGCGCGGGTATTGGTTGTCTGGACTGCAAGAAGCCGGTGATCGATGCGATCTGTGCCGAACTGGCACCGATGCAGCAGCGGGCCATCGAGTACGAAAACAACCCGGACGCGGTACGTCTGATCCTCAACGAGGGTGCAGAACGGGCCCGCGATGCCGCCCGCGACACGCTCAATGAAGTGCGTCAGGCCATTGGCCTGAGCTACCGCCGCAGCTGATGAGCGCACAGGAGCCAGAACAGCTGACGGTTGCTGCTGCGGCAGCAGCGCAGCCGGTTGTTCAGGCTCCCGTGCAGCAGGAGCTGCCGCTGGCCATCGTCAATGGTCAGCCGCTCAATGAACTCCCCCAGGATCTATACATTCCCCCGCAGGCGTTGGAAGTATTCCTTGATGCCTTCGAGGGGCCGCTGGACCTATTGCTGTATCTGATCCGCAAGCAGAATCTGGATATTCTGGATATTCCGGTCGCCAGCATCACCCATCAGTACATGGGTTACGTTGAACTGATGAAAGCCGTGCGGCTGGAATTGGCTGCAGAATACCTGGTCATGGCGGCCATGCTTGCAGAGATCAAATCGCGCATGCTGCTGCCGCGTCAGGAGCTGCACGGTGACGAGGAGGATGATCCCCGGGCTGAGCTTATCCGTCGCTTGCAGGAATACGAACGTTTCCGTCAGGCGGCCGAGGATCTGGATGCGTTGCCTCGGGTCGGTCGGGATATTGCGCTGGCCGCTGCGGCACCCCCTGAGCTGGAAGTGCGCAGCGTGCATCCACCCGTCAGCATGGAGGAGTTGCTGTTATCGCTGGCCGAAGTGCTGCGTCGGGCGGACATGTTTGAAAGTCACCAGATCAGCCGGGAAACCCTGTCCACCCGCGAACGCATGGCCGACGTGCTGGATCGCCTCAAGGGCGGGCAGTTTGTGCCCTTCATCAGTTTGTATCATCTGGATGAGGGCAGGCTCGGGGTGGTGGTGACCTTCATGGCGGTGCTGGAACTGATCAAGGAGCAGTTGGTTGATCTGGTGCAGACCGAGCCCTTCGCACCCATTCACGTCAAGGTAAGGACTGATGACGCAACCAGCGCTTGAACGGATTCTTGAGGCGGCATTGCAGGCGGCCGGTAAGCCGCTGTCGTTGGAGCGCCTGCGTGAGCTCTTTGACGAGGACGCAGCGCCAACTCTGGAAGAGCTACGCCAGGCCCTGGGTCGACTGGCAGCAGACTGCGAGGGGCGTTCGGTAGAACTGCGGGAAGTCGCGGGGGGCTGGCGCCTGCAGGTGCGCAACGACTATGCGCCCTGGGTTGGACGGCTCTGGGAAGAGCGCCCCCAGCGCTACTCCCGCGCGTTATTGGAAACGCTGTCGTTGATCGCCTACCGTCAGCCGATTACCCGTGGCGAAATTGAGGATGTGCGAGGGGTCGCGGTCAGCAGTCAGATCATGCGTACCCTGGTTGAACGTGAGTGGGTGCGTGTGGTGGGCCACCGGGAAGTGCCTGGACGCCCGGCGATGTATGCCACCACCCGTCAGTTTCTGGATTATTTCAATCTGCGCAGCCTGGCAGAACTGCCGCCGCTGGCGGACTTGCGCGAACCCAGTGATGTGTTGGAAAACCCGGTGCCGCCGGCATCACCTGAGGAGCAATCGGAGCAGGCCGGCGGCTGGCCGCCGGTTGCGCAACCGGCCAGCGATGAGCAGGCGGGAGGCAGCGACTTTCATGCGCTGCTGGAAGAGCTGAACGCCATGGAAACCAGCATCAAGACGGACTTTGACGATCTGCCACCGGCTATCGAGCCGAAGCAGCAATCCCCCGAAGACGAGTAGATCGCACTGGCTGCGCAACAGGCACAGTGCTATTCTGCGCAACCATTGAATTCCATTACACCGGGAGGTGCCGAGCATGACCGATATCACAGACCAACCCCTCAACCCCGACGAAAATGAGCTTCCAGTCTCCGGGGAAAAACTGCAGAAAGTACTCGCCCGTATGGGGCTGGGTTCACGCCGGGAAATCGAAGGCTGGATCAGTGCTGGCCGGGTCAGCGTGAATGGCTCAATTGCCCAGTTGGGCTGCCGGATCGACAGCTTGGATCAGATCACCGTGGATGGCCGCCCGCTCAAGCGCGACCTGAACACCGAAGTGGTCCGTCGCGTACTTATCTACAACAAGCCCGAAGGTGAAGTGTGCACCCGTGACGATCCGGAAGGTCGGCCTACGGTATTCGAGCAACTGCCACGGTTGAAGCAGGGCCGTTGGATCAATATCGGCCGGCTGGATATCAACACCACCGGTCTGTTGTTGTTTACTACCGACGGTGAGTTGGCCAATCGTCTGATGCATCCCTCTTGGAAGATGGATCGCGAGTACGCGGTGCGGGTCATGGGTGAGGTCGACGAAGAGATGATCGAGCGCCTCAAGGAAGGCGTCATGCTGGAAGACGGCCCGGCCAGATTTACCGATATCGTCAGCTCCGGTGGCGAAGGTATCAACCGCTGGTTCCATGTCTGCCTGTTGGAAGGCCGTAATCGTGAAGTGCGCCGCCTGTGGGAATCCCAGGGTGTGCGTGTCAACCGGCTGAAGCGGGTTCGTTTCGGGCCGGTATTTCTCGGTCCCGAGTTGCCGGTTGGCCGCTGGCGGGAAATGAAACAGAACGAGCTGGATATTCTCAGTGAGGAAGTAGGCCTCAAGCCTATCCGCCTGCCGGAGGCTTCTGTTGCCGAGAAGGAAAAGCAGAAGCGCCAGTCACGTAAGCCATCCATGCACCAGGCGCGGGTAGTGCGGCAGAACAAGTTCAAGGGTACCGACCGTACCCGTAAGTGATAAAAAAACGGCGCCCAATGAGCGCCGTTTTCAATTTCCTCTTCAGCCCCGCGCGTTCAGCGCCTGGCCATTGACTGATTTGCTGTCCGGCCCCAGTAGATACAGGAACGCTGGCATGATTTCGGAAGGCTCTGGATTCTTCTCTGGTTCTTCGGCAGGGTAGGCCGCCTTGCGCATGGCGGTACGGGTAGCGCCGGGGTTGATACTGTTTACCCGGATCTCACTGGTGCCGTCCTGCTCATCGGCCAATACCTGCATCAAGCCTTCCAGCGCAAACTTGCTTATCGCGTAAGGGCCCCAGTAGGCGCGGGCTTGGCGGCCGACGCTGGACGAGACAAAGATCACCGAGGCATCCGGTGCTGCACGCAGCAAGGGCATCATGGCTTTGGTCAGGGCGAATGGCGCATTGACGTTGACCTGCATCAGCTGCAACCAGTCCTCGTTCTTGACGCTGTCGAGCAGCGTGCGTGGGCCGAGCAGGGCGGCGTTGTGCACCAGACCATCGAGTTTGCCGAACGTATCGAACAATTGATCGGCCAGATCGTTGTAATCCTTCTCCGCAGCGGTTTCCAGATTCAGCGGGCAGATCGCTGGTTGGGGATAGCCAGCCGCTTCGATCTCATCGTATACCGCTTCAAGCTTACTTAAAGTACGACCCAGCAATACCACGCTGGCACCGTGGGCGGCGCAGTTCAGGGCGCAGGCGCGGCCAATGCCGTCACCGGCGCCGGTAACCAGGATAACGCGTCCTTGCAGTAGATCCGGTGCAGCGCGGTAATCAAACATGGTGAAGCTCCTGTTGTTTCAGCTGCTCCAGCCAGGGGCGCAGAGCAGCGACGTTCTCGATAGTGAAATCAGCGTTCCATTGTTGCGGGTCATCACCGGGCGGTAGATAGCCGTACAGCGCCGCCACGGTACGCATGCCGGCAGCGCGGCCAGCCTGAATGTCCCGCAGATGATCGCCAATATAAACGCTGCGGGTTGGCGTGACACGCATCTCTGTGCAGGCCTTGAAGAGTGGATCGGGGTGGGGTTTGCCGCGGCTGACCTGATCCGGGCACACCAGGCTGGCACAGCGTTGGGCCAGGCCGGTCGCTTGCAGCAGCGGGATGCTGAAGCGGCTCATCTTGTTGGTTACTACGCCCCAGGGCAATCCCTCGGTGTCCAGCCAATCCAGCAGGTCATCGATGCCCGGGAACGGGCGGGTATGTACTGCCAGATGCTGTTGGTAGCGCTCCAGAAACTCATCGCGCAGACCGGCGAAGTCGTCATGTTCCGGCGTAATGGAGAAGGCGGCACAGAGCATGCCTGCGGAACCGTCGGATACGGTGGAGCGGATCAGGTGTAATGGCGAATCGGGTAAATCGCGCTCCTGCCGCATGCTCAGGATGATCGCCATGAAGTCGTCGACCGTGTCCAGCAGTGTGCCATCCAGATCAAACAGAACAGCGTCCAGCATGTCAGGCTCCGCGCTGGCAGTGGATCATGTAGTTGACGTCCACATCGGCGGCCAGCTTGTAATGGCGTAGCAGCGGGTTGAAGGTCAGGCCAATGATGTCCTGCATATCCAGCCCGGCCTCCCGTGACCATTTGCCCAGCTCGGCGGGACGAATGAACTTGGCGTACTCATGGGTTCCACGCGGCAGCATGCGCAACAGGTACTCTGCGCCGACGATGGCGAAGGCAAAGGACTTGGGGTTGCGGTTGATGGTAGAGAAAAACACATGGCCGCCGGGCTTGACCAGGGTGGCGCAGGCGCGAATAACCGACGCTGGGTCTGGCACGTGTTCGAGCATTTCCATGCAGGTCACTACATCAAAGCGACCGGGGTGCAGTTCGGCCATTTCCTCTGCGGTGCACTGTTGGTAATCCACTTCTACGCCGGATTCCAGCTGATGCAGGCGTGCGACCGCCAGCGGTGCCTCACCCATGTCGATACCGGTCACTTTCGCGCCCCGTTGGGCCATGGCTTCCGCCAGGATGCCGCCACCGCAGCCAACGTCCAGAACGTCCTTGCCTGCCAGTTGAGCCTTGTCGTCAATCCAGTTGGTACGCAGCGGGTTGATTTCGTGCAGTGGCTTGAATTCGCTTTCACGATCCCACCAGCGGCTGGCCAATGCTTCGAATTTGGCGACTTCCGCGCGATCGACATTAAGCGTCATCATCATCCCCTTGTTCAATCTGCCGGATCACTGGAAGAGCCCGGCGGTGAGTAAATGGTGGTGGATATCGGCTGGCGTTGCACCGGCGGGTATCGATCCTGCGGACAGTTTAGCCGCGGATGTCAGGTCGTGCGTAGGCCAATGACTCCGATTCCAGTTCTGGCCGCAGTATACCTGTTGCCTTATGCAGCGGGCAGCGTCAATTGAGCGCGGCGTTGTTGCTGAGGGTATAATGCCTTTTTCCGCTGGAGTCATTCATGCATTTGCAACGTCAGGATGCAGACCGGATCGGTGTGCAAGCCATGGATTGGTGTGGTGATCATCTTCGTCTTCTTGATCTGCGTGCCCTGCCCGAGAGGGTAGTATGGGTTCATTGCCATGATGCGGACGAGGTCGCTGAGGCCATTGTGGATGGTGTCATTCAGGGCGCGGCTGCGGTGGGCCTGGCAGCAGCCTATGGCATCGCGTTGGCGGCCATGCATATTGGTAACTCTGAAGACTGGACGCGCGCACTGGAGGATGACTTCGTGGTGCTGGGCCAGGCTCGGCCATCCTTGGCTTATCTGGCTTGGGTGTTGCGTCTCATGCACGATAGGTTGTGGCGGCCGGTTGCCTCCGGGCAGGCTATGCCTGGCCATCTGATCGAGGCGGCTCATCAGTTGCGCCTCAGTGATCTTGAGGCCAATCGTGCCATGGCTGCTCTGGCTGTCAAGGTCATTCGCCGGCATGATCCTCAGCCGCAGAAATTTCTTACTCTCGGGCATACCGGCGCGCTGGCCGGTGGCGGTCACGGTACTGCGCTGGGTGCGCTGCGTACCGCCCATGCGCAAGGTCTGGTGGAGCAGGTGCTGGTCTGCGAAGGGCGCCCCGGCCGTACAGGTGAGCTGGCCATGTGGGAGTTGGAGCAGGATCATATTGATGCCGCCTTGCTGGCGGATGGAGCAGCCGGCCAGTTGATGCGGTTGGCCAACCCCGGTTGGGTGGTGGTCGGAGCCGAGCGTATCGCCGCTAACGGCGACGTCATCAATGCCAGCGGAACCTATTCCCTGGCGGTGTTGGCCATGCACCATGGTTTGCGTTTCATGGTGGTCGCGCCCAGCGCGGCGATTGACCTGACGCTGGAGTCAGCCGAGGAGTTGTATGACGGTGAGGACTCGCTGGAGACATTGGAAATGCTGGATGTTACGCCGGCCGATCTGATCGATGTGATCGTCACCGAGAAGGGGGTTGTCGAGCGGCCGCAATTGCAGGGCATGACGGAATTACTCAATCCTCGCAACCTGCACTGAGGCTTCCCGGCTACCGGCTGTGAACGCGGCCGCAAAGCTGCTGTGCGATTGTCCGGTAACTCCCGTCGGGTGCCGCAGTGTGGTATCATTTGCGGCTTTGATCCGGACCCGATAGGGCCTCGTTCCGCGTTGTGTACGCATGGGCACCTCAGGGTGTCCAACAATAAAAGGAATGCCGTTTCATGGGTGAGCTGGCCAGAGAAATTCTTCCAGTCAATATTGAAGATGAAATGAAGCAATCGTACCTGGATTACGCTATGAGCGTGATCGTGGGACGGGCGCTTCCGGATGTGCGTGACGGCTTGAAGCCGGTGCACCGCCGCGTACTGTTCGCCATGAGCGAGCTGAAAAACGACTGGAACAAACCCTATCTGAAATCCGCCCGTGTGGTCGGTGACGTGATCGGTAAATACCACCCGCACGGCGATTCCGCGGTCTACGATACGATTGTTCGTATGGCCCAGCCGTTCTCCCTGCGCTACCTGTTGGTCGATGGTCAGGGTAACTTCGGTTCGGTCGATGGCGATAGCGCTGCGGCCATGCGATACACCGAAATCCGCATGACCAAACTCACCCATGAGTTGTTGGCCGATCTGGACAAGGAAACCGTGGATTGGGTAGACAACTACGACGGTTCCCTGCAAATCCCTGAAGTGTTGCCGACCCGGGTGCCGAACCTGCTGGTCAACGGCTCCAGCGGTATTGCTGTGGGCATGGCCACCAATATTC